>NZ_JBHXMA010000059.1:0-54648 GCF_042721035.1 Streptomyces sp. NPDC058464 | reverse complement strand
AGACCGTTCTCAGTCCCCCTCTCGACCGAGAGGGGGACTGAGAACGGTCTGGTGCGGTTCGGGCGGTCGGCGGCAACACCGACCGTGACTCCCCCGTGTGACTTACGCGGGCAGGAGAGTCCTGACCGCTTGGCGAACGGCCGGGTCCTCCAGCAGGTGCCGCAGGTCGTCCAGCCTCTTCCCGGTGACCGCGCCGTTCCCGACCGGCGGGATCGTGTCGTACCGGGGCGGTGTGACCACGCTGAGACCGAGGTAGTTCTTCTCCTCTTCCTCCAGCTCCGGCGCCGACCAGGGCCGCATCCTCCCCGAGCCGTCCCAGGGCCGCGCAAGGACACCGCGATCGTGCTGCCCAAGAAGAAGCTCTCCGTCTTCCTCGACGCCGACAACCCCGGCCAGTGGATGCTGCACTGCCACAACGCCTACCACGGCCAGGCCGGGATGATGGCCGACGTCGCCTATCGCGCCTGATCCCGCACCCATGCCATCAGGGCGGGCTCGGCGGTTGCCGATGAGCCCGCCCTGATGTCGCGTGCCTGTTCTCGCCCTCGCTGTTGCGCGCCGTACGCGCGGCGCCAGGATCAAAACACAATGGATTGACATAGACAGTCTGTCTCGATAAAGCTGGTGGCCGTCACACGCGACCGGACCAGGCTCCGGAAGCACCGGGCACAACGGGAAGGAGGCCCGCCATGGCCGGCCCACTGCACCATCCCGATGCGGCCGAGGGGGTGGAGCCCGACGATCTGTACGCCGGCCCGCCGCCCTGGGACATCGGCCGGCCGCAGCCGGCGTTCCTGGCCCTCGCCAAGGCCGGCGCCTTCCGGGGCCGGGTACTGGACGTCGGCTGCGGCACGGGCGAGCACGTGCTCATGTGTGCCGATCTCGGCCTGGAGGCGACCGGCGTCGACCTCGCTTCCAAGGCCGTTCACACCGCGGAACTGAAGGCACGCGAGCAGCGCGGCACGGCGAGGTTCCTCCGGTGGAACGCCCTCGAACTGACCGATCTACGGGAAACCTTCGACACCGTTCTCGACTGCGGGCTCTTCCACGCCCTCGGTGGCGCCGACCGCAGCACCTACATCGACAATCTGCGAGCGGTGATCAAGCCGGGCGGCCGCTACTTCATGCTGTGCTTCAGCGACCGGCAACCCGGCGAGTGGGGACGGGTGCACGGACTCAAGTCGACCGAGTTCGAGGACGCGTTCACCGGGGGATGGCGTATCGACTCCATCGAACCCAGCACGATCGACATCACCACCGACCCGGACGGCATCCGGGCCTGGCTCGTCGCCCTCACCAGGATCTGATCCACCGAGAGACCCGAAAGGGAATGCCATGCCGACCGCGGAAGCCCGAGTCGAAACCGAGCGCGCGAGCCGCTACCTCGTCCAACTCTGCCGTCATGCACAGCAGATGGGCCGCCACCCCCACTACGGGACACGCAACCACGACGCCGCGGACACGCACCGGCCACCGGAGGTGCACGACGTCCAGTGGTCGGACACCCACGGGACCGTACGGGTGAGCCTCGGCCGGTGGACCATGCAGGCCGACGAGGGCACGCTGACACTGCGAGCGGAAGCCGACAACGAGGAAGACCTGCGGCGGCTCCAGGACCTTGTCGCCGCACGCCTCGAAAGGATCGGCAGACGCGATCGCCTCGTCGTGACCTGGCAACACCTTGAGGCGACGGGCCTTCAGCCCTGTGAGCCCGACTCGCCGAAGGGCTCACAGCCGCGGACCGGGACACAGCACCTCCAGGGCGTCCAACGGCGCCGGCTCCTCCGGCTGGTCGGCGGAGTCGTCGCACTGTTCGTTGCCGCGCATCTGCTGCTCGGCGGGTCCGTACTGGCTGCGTCGCGCTGGCTGGACTGGGGCGCCGGCGGTGTCGTTCTCCTGATCGTCCTCGTCAAGGTCGTCGGCATCGGGACCCTGGCCGCCCGCCACGGCCGCTTGCACACCTGGAAGCGGTTCGGTCACGCCTCGCCACGGGCCGGGAGTTCCAGGCGGAGTTCGTAGCTCCACCGGCCGTGGGGTCCATGCGCACGGGGCTGATGCTCCGCTGATGCGCCGGACGAGACCCGGGGAACGGCAGGTGAGAAGCTCAGTGATCGGAGTGTCGCGCCCGGTGGCCGTGATGTTCGGCGTGTCCGCCTCGGCTCGCCGGTTTCCCGCCGTCCGCTACTACGTGGTCATCGCGCAGTCCGGACAGAATGACCGTGACCAAGCGGTCGGCGGCCGCATCGGAGGGCAGCGCCGCAGCCGCCGAGAGGGCGTGAAGGCAGTACGCCGCAAGCTCGTCCGAAGCGACGTCGTCGCGGAAGTCACCGGCCCGCGCACCTGCGGCGAGCAAGTCCCGGATCATGCCGTGGAGCTGCTGTTCGGCGTGGGCGACGTGCTCGTCCCGGTGCAGGAACGCGGCGAATTCGGTGCCGTGGTGCCCTCGCGACCGGCGCGAGATGTGGGCGAACGCCCGGAGCACCGCTTCGAGTTGTTCGCCGGCTCCGTCGACCTGGTCCCGGACCTGGGCAAGCTGCGCCAGGTGCTCGGCGATCCGACGGTCGTGCCAGGCGAGCAGGATCGCGTCCACGTCCGGAAAGTACTTGTACAGCGTGGCCCGTCCGATACCGACCCGCTCGGCGATCTGCGACATGGTCACCGACCGCACGCCATGGGCGGCGGCCAGCTCTGCCGTGGTGCTCAGAATCGCGTCGTGCACCGCGCGGCGGTGCGCCTCGATCGTCTCGTTCCACAGCTTCGGCACAGTGTGAGTGTACGGGGCGACACTGTCGATACAGAGCGACGGCACAGCAGACAAAGCGTCTCGGAAAACGCCGTGAAGTGAATGGCGCGGTGCGGCCGCCGCAGTTCGTCGACCAACACGGTGATCTTCCACAGCGCCCTGGACATCCCCGAAATCGTCCGCCGGCTGCTGGAGGAGGGATGGGAGATCGACCCCGAGGACCTGGCCCCTGTCTCCCCGTGCCTGACCGAGCACATCAAACGGTTCGGCGAGTATTCCACGCACGAACTCGGCATCGAACCGGAGGCGTACGACCCGAAACCCGACGTCGGCTCCGCTCCCCTGCACGAGCAGGATCTGATCACTGTCGGCTTCACCGAAGCGGCCTGACCGCAGGAGAGAGCCCCGTGCCGGACGGTCCGTCACCGAAGTGCCCGTAGTATCGGGGTCCGATATCGGATTCGTCATCTCTGGTGGCGGCGGTCAGGGAGGCGGTGGACGGGGTGAGGGAGTTCCAGCGGGGCGCGGTGCGGCTGCACATCCTGCATCACGCGGCCGAGGAGGAGATCCACGGCGCGTGGATGGCCCAGGAACTGGCCGGACACGGCTACCAGATCAGCCCCGGCACGCTGTATCCGACGCTGCACCGGCTGGAGTCGGACGGACTGTTGGTGTCCGAGCAGCGGGTGGTCGACGGCCGTACCCGCCGCGTCTACCGGGCGACCGAGGCGGGCAAGGCGGCGCTTGCCGAGGACCGGCGGGCGCTGGCGGAGCTGGCCCGCGAGGTCCTGCCCGCCGCGGACCGGCCCCGCCCGTAGCGGCCCGTCAGGCGCGGGCGGCAGCCCTGCGCAGGCCGTAGGCGACGGCGCCGGCCACGAGCACCGCGGCCCCCCACGTCACCGAGGCCACCGGCAGGGCGAAGGCCAGGACCAGGCAGCCCGCGGTGCCGAGGATCGGCACGATCCGCGCGGGACGGCCCTCGGCGGGAGTGAGCGTCCAGGCGGAGGCGTTGGCGATGGCGTAGTAGGCCAGCACGCCGAAGGAGGAGAACCCGATCGCACCGCGCACGTCCGTGGTGGCGGCCAGCACGGCGACCACCGCGCCGACCGCGAGTTCGGCGCGGTGCGGCACCTGGAACCGCGGGTGGACGGCGGCCAGCGCGTGCGGCAGGTGCCGGTCGCGAGCCATGGCCAGGGTGGTGCGCGAGACCCCGAGGATCAGCGCCAGCAGCGACCCGACTGCGGCGACGGCCGCCCCGCCGCGCACCACCGGCGCCAGGCCCGGGACACCGGCGGCGCGCACGGCCTCGGCGAGCGGGGCCGCGGTGTGGGAGAGGCGGTCCGGCCCGAGCACCGCGAGCACGGCGACGGCGACGGCCGCGTAGACGACCAGCGTGATGCCGAGCGCGAGGGGGATGGCGCGGGGGATGGTCCGCTTCGGGTCGCGGACCTCCTCGCCGAGGGTGGCGATGCGGGCGTAGCCGGCGAACGCGAAGAACAGCAGCCCGGCCGCCTGGAGCACGCCGCCGAAGGTGGCATCCGCCCCGACGTCCAGACGCGCGGCCTGCGCCGTGCCGCCGGTCAGGCAGGTGGTGACCACCGCGGCGAGCACTGCCAGGACGACCGCGACGATCCCGCGCGTCAGCCACGCGGACTTCTGCACGCCGACGTAGTTGACCGCGGTCAGTGCCACCACCGCGGCGACCGCCACAGCGTGTGCATGGCCCGGCCACACATACGTGCCCACAGTCAGGGCCATCGCCGCGCAGGCGGGGCTGCACCTGTGGCTCATGAGGGAGCACCCCGACGGTTCACCGGGCATGACCATGAGCATGCCCGGTCACACGCAGCACGCGGCCGACACCCACAGCGCCTGGCACGAGCGGCTGCACGCCTCCACGGCGATGACGGTGGCGCATGCGCTGGCCGCTGTCCTGGTCGCCGTTCTGCTGCACCGTGCGGACGCCGTGTGCTGGACGCTGGCACGCGGGCTGACCACGGCGGTGGAGGCGGTCCGGACGCGGATCGCCACCGCGCACTCGCTCCTGGGTGACCGGCCGGTGCCGGCCCAGGCCGGCGCGCGTGAGCCCGTCGCCCGCGCCTGGCTGGAACGGCCGCCACCTCAGGGCGCGGTGCTCATGGACGTGGTGGTACGACGGGGCCCTCCCCAGGCAGGGCTCGCTCTCACCGACTGACCCTGCCGGGACCGCGGTTCGATGTACCGCCGCCCCGTGCTCCACCACGCCTGGAGACACCACACCCATGTTCACTGCCATGAAGCAGCACAGCGCTGTCCGCCGTCTGACCCTGCTGTCGGCTGCGAGCGCCACCGCGGTCCTCGTGACCGCCGGTCCCGCCGCCGCCCACGTGGAGGTCGAGTCGGAGAAGGCACAGGCCCTCGCCGAGAACGTCGAGATCAAGTTCGACGCGGAGTCGGAGTCCAACACCGCCGGCATCACCGGGATCCGGGTCGTCCTGCCCGAGGGCATGGACCCGGCCGGTGTCGCGTACGGCGAAGGTCCGAAGGGCTGGAAGTTCACCGCCGCCGCCGACGGCTACACCGTCGAGGGCCCCGCCGTGAAGGCCGGCGCCAACGCCGAGTACTCGATCGTCGTCAAGCAGCTTCCCGACGCGAAGGAGCTGGCCTTCAAGACGCTCCAGTCCTACAGCGACGGGCGCACCGACCGCTGGATCGAGCTGGACGAGAGCGGCGAGAACCCAGCGCCGGTCCTCAAGCTGAAGGCGGCCGCACCGGGTGCCGAACCGGCCGCGTCTCCCTCCACCACCGAGTCCGCGTCCCCGACGCCGGCCCCGACGGTCGAGGAGACCGCCGACACCTCGGCCGCTCCGCAGGCGGCCGACACCGAGAAGGACGCCGACGGCGGACTGTCCGCCGGTGCCTGGACCGCCATCGTCGCCGCGGTCCTCGTCGTGGCCGCGGCAGTCGCCTTCGTCGTACGGCGTCGCGGTGGTGGCGCGACGCAGGAGTGACCCGGCGCTGAAGTCGCGCTGAGCCGTGGCCCCCGCCACCCACATCATGAGGTGGCGGGACCCGGTGCCCCGCACCGCCGGAACCGAGCACCGCGCGCACACCAGCAGGACGGCGCGTTCGCGAAGGTCCTGGCGGGCTGAGCGACGCTCTGCGGATCAGTCGTGCGGGGCCTTGCCGCTGACCCGGTGGTCGGCGTGGCTGAGCGCCTCGACGATCAGGCGGCGCAAGTGGCCGTCACCGAGGCGGTAGTAGATGTGCCGGCCCTCGCGGCGGGTGTCGACGAGCCCGGCGAGCCGCAGCTTTCCCAGGTGCTGGCTGACGGCCGTGCGCGACGCCTCGGTGCGCTCGGTGAGCGAGCCGACGTCCGACTCGCCCTGAGCGAGCAGCCACAGCAGATGCAGCCGGGTCGCGTCCGAGAGCATCGCGAACACCCCGGTCGCCTCGGCCAGCCGGGCGCTGTCCGGGGCACGCAGATGCGCATCGGCTGCAGGTGAGATCGCTTGGCCTTCGGACATGGGGCAAGCCTAGAGCCACCAGGACGGACGGTTGGATGCGTCCCTGCACCGATCGCATCCGTCCGTCATGTGCACAGGTGCGCACATGATGGCTACACTCGGGTCACCGACCGGTCCGTCATGTCTCCGGGAGCCGCCCGCATGCTCGCCGTCCTGCGCAACCGCACCTACCGCCACCTCTTCGCCGCCCAGGTCATCGCGCTGGTCGGCACCGGTTTGGCCACGGTGGCCCTCGGCCTGTTGGCGTACGACATCGCGGGCGCGGACGCCGGGTCGGTGCTCGGCACCGCGCTCGCGATCAAGATGGTGGCCTACGTCCTGATCGCCCCGGCGATCGGCGCGATCGCCGACCGGCTGCCGCGCCGGGCGCTCATGGTCACCGCCGACCTCACCCGGGCCGCTGCAGCTCTGTTCCTGCCCTTCGTGGACCAGGTGTGGCAGGTGTACCTCCTGGTGTTCCTGCTCCAGTCGGCCTCGGCGGCGTTCACCCCGACCTTCCAGGCCGTTGTCCCGGACGTGCTGCCCGAGGAGCGGGACTACACGCAGGCACTGTCCATGTCCCGCCTCGCCTACGACCTGGAGAGCCTCTTCTCCCCCGCGCTGGCGGCGGCCCTGCTGTCCGTCATCACGTACAACTGGCTGTTCACCGGCACCATGCTCGGTTTCCTCGCCTCGGCGGCACTCGTGGTCTCCGCCGTTCTGCCGAAACCGGTCGCCGCCACCGCAGCGCGCACCGGCGGCGCGTACGCGAAGGCCACCGCCGGCACCCGTCTCTTCTTCGCCGTCCCGCAACTGCGTGCCCTGCTCGCGCTCAACCTCGCCGTCGCCGCCGCGAGCGCGATGGTCACCGTCAACTCGGTCGTGTACGTCCGAGACTTCCTGGGCCTGTCGGCCGGGGTCGTACCGGTGGCGCTCGGGGCGTACGGCGCGGGCTCGATGGTGCTGGCCCTGCTCCTGCCGCGCGTACTGGAGAAGGTCCCCGACCGCGCGGTGATGCTGCGCGGCGCCTTGCTCCTCGCCCTCGTCTTCGCCAGCCTCGGCGCGATCACGGCTGCGTCGAGAGGCAGTTGGCGTTGGCCCGCTCTCCTGGCGGTGTGGGCGGCCTTCGGGGCCGCCTGCTCGATGGTGCTCACGCCGACAGGCCGGCTGATCCGCCGCTCGGCACCTGAGCGGGAGCGCACGGCGGCGTTCGCAGCCCAGTTCTCGCTCTCGCACAGCTGCTGGCTGCTGACGTACCCGCTGGCGGGGTGGCTGGGCGCGAAGACCGGTCTGCAGGCCGCCGTGATCGCGCTGGGCGGCATCGCGCTGACCGCGTCCCTGCTGGCCGCACGTCTGTGGCCGGCACCCGTGGCCGCCGTCGTCGAGCAAGAGCACGCCGATGTCGAACACGAGCACACCGATCTCCACGCCGGCCACCCGCACCTGGTCGGAGCGACCCAGGTGGGGGTGGGCTGGCGGCACCGTCACGGCCATTACGCCGACGCGCTGCACCCGGCCCACCCCTGAACCGCCTTCCTCTCTCAGCCCGGCGCGGGGATCGGCAGGGGTCGCGGCTGCGCAAGGTATCCCGCCCGGTGCAGCCGCGTGACCAGGACCGCGCACGCGAGCCCGGTGCCGGCCAGCGCGGCCCACGGCAACCAGCGCACGCCGGTGTCGAAGAGCGCCCCGACAGCCAGGTTGCCCAGTGAGATCGCGATCCCGGAGGCGGTGTTGTAGGCGCCGTAGTACGTCGCGACGAGCCGGTCACCGGAGAGTCGTACGACGGTGTCCATCTCGAACGGGTACAGCAGCGCCCCGCCCCAGGCCAGCAGGGCGGCGCAGGCGGCGAGCGCGAGGACTCCGGTCACCGCCCCCGGCGCGTCGGGCAGCAGGGGCAGGAAGGCGGCTCCCATCACCGCCAGTCCCGAGGCGATGGCGCGCGGCCCCGACAGGGTCCGTTTCGCCCATGCCGTCAGCTTGAGCTGCCCGGACAGGGCGGCAAGCGCGGAGACGGCGAAGACCGCGCCGGTCACCAGTCCGGTCCGTTCCCCGAAGAGTTCACGGGCGCGGAGCGGAAGGGCCAGATAGACCTGGAAGGCGAGGACGTACGAGCCGGTCATCGCGGCGGCGAAGAGCAGGAAGGGCCGGTTGGCGGCGACGGCGCGCCAGTCGGCGGCGACGGCGCGCCAGGCGGGTTCGGCGCCCCGACCGGCGGGCGGGCGGGCCGGGAGGGCACGGGTCTGGAGGAGGGCAAGGGCGCCGAAGATCAGTGCCGCGACCGCGCAGACCGCACTGAAGTCCCAGGTCAGCAGGGCGAGTCCGGCGAGGGGGCCGACGAGGACGCCCGCCTGGTAGAACACGTTGAAGGCCGCGAAGGCTTCCACTCTCCGCTCCTCGCCCACGTCGGCGGCGAGGTAGGCGCGGACGGCCGGATTGAACAGCGCCCCGGCGAGGCCGGTCAGCGCCGAGGCCATGACCAGTACGGGCAGGCTGTCGGCGACCGCGAGCAGCCCGAAGGCGAATGTGCGCAGGACGCAGCCGGTCAGGATCATCGGCTTGCAGCCGTACCGGTCGGCGAGGGTGCCGCCGACGAGGAACATGCCCTGCTGGGAGAGGTTGCGCACGCCGAGCACCAGGCCGACCGTCCAGGCGGCCAGGCCGAGGCCGTGGGCGAGGTGGTCGGCGAGGTACGGCATCAGCATGTAGAAGCCGAGGTTGATGGCGAACTGGTTGACCATCAGCAGCCGCGCCGGCCGGTCGAAGGAGGCCATCTGGGCCCGCAGACCCCTCATCGGAGGACACCCGCCTTCAGGTCCGCCCGGTCGCGTCCGAGCGGATCGCGGACCTGGCTGCACCGGGTCCAGGCGGTCACCACGCACTCGTCGGGCGCGGCGATCTCGCCGGGCTCGGTGGGCGGGGCCTGGCCCAGCAGGCCGTGTTCGTGGCACCAGGAGTCGTTGTAGACGGTCTCCAGGTAGCGGTGCGGTCCGTCGGGGAAGATCGCGGCGATCCGGGTGCCGGGCGGGTACGTCCGCGCGGCCCAGCCCGCGACCAGGGCGACCGCACCGACGCTCCAGCCTCCGGAGGCGTAGTGGCGGCGGGCCAGTTGCCGGCAGGCCCACACCGCCTCGGCCGGGGCCACCCAGTGGACCTCGGTGAAGGCGTCGTAGTCGACGTTGGACGGGTGGATGCTGGAGCCCAGGCCCCGCATCAGGCGGGCGGCGGCGGGCTGGCCGAAGATGGTCGAGCCGACCGAGTCCACCCCGATCAACCGCATCCCGGGGCAGTGCTCGCGCAGTCCCGCCGTGACGCCTGCCGAGTGACCCCCGGTGCCCACGGCCGCGACCAGGACGTCGATACGGCCGAGTTGGGCGATGAGCTCGGCGGCCAGCGGCCGGTAGGCGGCCACGTTGTCGGGGTTGTGGTATTGGTCCGGGCAGTAGGCGTCCGGGGTGCGGGCCAGGAGGCCGGCGACGCGCTCGCGGCGCGCCTGCTGCCAGCCGCCCTCCGGATGCGGGCGGGTGACCTGGTCGACCTGCCCGCCGAGCGAGGTGAGCAGACGGACGATGGCCGGCTCCATGCCCGGGTCCGTGACGACGGTCACCGGATGGCCGTACGTCAGTCCGGCCAGGGCCAGTCCCAGACCGAGGGTGCCGCTGGAGGACTCGACGATCGGAGCGCCGGGAGCGAGCTCGCCGCGTCGGCGGGCCTCGCCGACCATGTGCAGGCCAGGACGGTCCTTGATGCCGCCGGGGTTGGCGCCCTCCAGCTTGGCGTAGAAACCACGGCCGAGGGGGGAGAAGGGCTTGTCGATCCACAGGGCCGGGGTGTTGCCGACGAGTTGTGCGGGACGGCGGGCGACGGCGGGGCGACGCGTGTGGGCGCCCAGCGGCTCGGCGATGTCGAGCAGGGGAATGTGGTGCATGGGTGTACGGCTCCTTCGCGCCCGGGCGTGGAAAGGCGGGGCGCGGTGTTGGGTTCAGTGGACGCGCGGGCACACCCCGCCGGGTCGGATGCGCGGCACGCCTTCAGTGGGGCGTGCGGGCACGGACTCGTCAGGCCGGGGTGGGCAGGGGCGTCTACTGCCGCCAGACGCAGTGGAGCGCTCGGGCGGAACTGCCGTACAGGGAATGGGGATCGAGTGGCGGATCCCCGGATGCGCCGACAGGGACGGAGTCCGGGACGGTGACCGGAACCAGGGCGACCGCGCCGGGAGCCGGCGCGGAGTCGGGACGGTCGGCGGAGACACCGCGCGGCCGGTCCACCGCATGGTCGATGTGCAGCCCTGCATGGTGGCGATGTTCAGGGGCGCCTGCGAAGGTCTTCCCGGAGCCCGCGTCCGCTTCGTGCTGTGCGCACGTCACGGTGGGCAGGTTCAGATCCGAGCCGTCGCAGGAAGCGGCGTGCGCGTGGCCGGTCAGGTGGAGCGTGATCAGCAGGACGAGACCGAGCAAGGGGCCGACCCGGCCCGGACGCTCGGTGACCCTGGCAGGAACCCGCAATCCGATCACATACACACAGTAGTTCAGTGACTACGATCCGTCATTCCGGGGATGTGGAGCCTACCGCGTCTCGTACGGGTTCTCCGGCTGCTTCACCCGCTTGACGGAGTCGCCGTGCTGTACGGGCCCCACGCGCCGTCCGCGCCGAACCCGCCCTGGGGAATCCAGGTACCGGTGACGGTGGCCCAGGAGTCGGCGGGCGCGTCCAGGCCGCGGATCTCGATCCTGTCAGGGCCGGCGACCGCCGCGCAGCAGGTGCTGAGCAGCCGGGTCAGGTACCAGGCACCGTCCTTGGTGACGAACCCCGTCACCACAGCCACCACCGCACGAGCGCGCTGCCCGTCAAGGCCGCCACCGGCCGGATCACGCACCGGCCCCGCTGTCCGGGGGCGCCATGGTGGCGCCCCCGGACACCAGTGCGGCCGACTGTGCCCTGGCCCACGGACACATGTGACTGCACCCGCGGATCAGCCTGCGCCTCCGCCGCCGGGCCTCGCCGCTAACGACTCGCTACCGCCGCCGCCAGACGCGGTGCGGCAAAGGCGGTACCGCAGGTGAACCGCAGGAGCGGCCCGAAGGTGGCCGCGGCCTGAATACCGGTGAAGTACAGGCCGGGTACCGAGGACTGCAACCCCGCGTCGAGATGCGGGAAGCCTCCGGTGCGGGCGAGTCCGGCACGGAGTTCCGGGGCCAGGAAGTCCACACCGTCCAAACGGACCTGATAGCCGGTGGCGGCCAGGACGTGCTGCGCGGCAACGGTGTGGGGGCGTCCTTCGCCGTCCCCGGTGGTGAGGAGAAGACCGCCGTCGTGCCGTCGCGCGCCGGTGATGTGCTCTCCCAGCCGGACGGGGACGAGCCCGTCCAATCGCGGCTTGAGCCACCATGACCCGAAGGGACCGAGCACCCGCTTGACCAGCCGCAACCGCGTGGCCGCGGGCAGGTGGCGGAAGGCGGCGGCCTGGTGGACGACGCCGTACAGCCCCCAGGACCGGCCCAGCGGGGTGTCGGGCTGCCAGTGCGGTGGCGGGGTCGGCTCCGCGCCGAACACCAGCTTCTGCGCGCGCACGAGCAGTTGGACCCGCGCACCGGACTCGTGCAGGAGCGCCGTGCTCTCCTGCGCCGACTGCCCGCCGCCCACCACCACGACGTCCCGTCCGGCGAAGGTGCCGAGATCGGCATGGTGCGAGGTGTGCGAGACCAGCCCCTCCGGGACGAACTCGGCGAGCGGCTCCGGGACGTGTGCGAAGCCGTCCATGCCGCTGGCCACGACCACCGCCGCCGCCCGCAGTTCCTCGCCCGAGGCGAGCTTGAGATGGAAGCCGTCGGTCTGCCGGTCGACGCCGAGGACCCGAACCTGCTCCACCTCGGGCACCACCTCACGGGCGAACCATCGCCCGTAGCGCACGAACATCTCGACCGGCACCTGGTCGTGCCCGCTCAGCCGGGACTCACCGGCCTGCCGGGCGTAGTCGTCCAGCGTGAACCCCGGACGCGGCGCCGACAGCACCGACGCGCTCGGCGGTGACTTCAGCAGCATGCCCGCGGGCATGTTCTCGGCCCAGCTCGCCATCGGCGAACCGAACACCCTGACACTCAGGCCGCGCGCCTTGAGATGCGCGGCGGTGGACAGGCCGTACGGGCCCGCCCCGATGACGACGACGTTCTTGGGCATGATGTGGATTCCCCCCTGGCGCGGCGCTGTCGGGCAGCCCGCGCTCCGGTATGGCGTGAAAGGTCGGAGCTTCAGACGCACAGGTCTTCAGACGCACACCGAGAGCCGCCGCGTGAGCGGCGGCCGGGAGGAGGAGGGCGGACCGCGTCGTACGACGGTGTCCGCGAGGAGGACCTGTGGCGGAGCGCCGGGCGCGGGGCCGGTGTCCTCGCGCCACGCGGCACGCACGGACGCGGTCAGGTCAACGGGGTTACGGACCGGCGCGAAGAGCCCGCGCAGCAGCTCGCGCAGCTTCTCCCACTCGTGCCCGGCGACGTACAGCACGCGCCGTCGGCAGGTGTCGACGCCGTGCAGCAGTACCGCGCACAGGACCGTCAGCAACACGTGCCCGACCACGACCGGCCAGCCCGCATGTACGGAGGACGGCCACACCGCGTGCGCCGGTACGGAGACCGCGTCGTCGGCACGTACGAACCAGTACCCCACGACCACCTGCGCACCCGCCGCCAGCACCAACTGCCGTACCAGCGACTTGTCCTGACCCGCACCGGGCAGCGCCACGCCGAAGAGCACGCCTGCGGCGAGAGTGCGCACCATCCACGAAGGGCTGGAGTCGAAGGCCAGATGATGCACTGTGACCGCAACCGCAGTACCGAGCAGGGAGAACAGGCCGGCCCGGGCAACGACCACCGGCACCACACGCGGCACCCGGCCGCGGTGGCGGACACGGGACACATACACCGAACCCCCCATGAGGACCCATGATGGGGCGCAGTACGCGCCCATGTCACCACCGCATCCGGAACCGGCCCCCGCTGCCACTGAGCTGTTACGGCCTACTTCTCCGGGCGCACCGCCTGCACGTACCGCAGCCACGGTCGCACGTCCCCGCGCCCCCGCACCTCGAAGCCCGCGTCCGCGACCAGCCTGTCGAGCAGGTCCACGCGGTACTCCGCCATGACGTGCCCGACACTCGCGCCGATCAGGTGCCGTACGAGCCGGGTGCGTGGCGGCCGGAAGTCGGCGACCAGCAGGCGCCCGCCGGGACGCAGTACCCGGCACATCTCCCGGAGGGCGACCGGCCGCAGATCCTCGGGCAGATGGTGCACGGCCAGGCTGGTGACCACGACGTCGAAGGAGCCGTCGGGCGCGGTCAGCGCCTCGGCGACGCCGGTCTCGTACGAGCAGTGGGACTCGCGTGTCCTGTCGCGGGCGTATCCGACGACCTCGGCCGACGGGTCGATGCCCAGGACCGATCCGGTGGGACCCACGGCCTTGGCCATGCGGCGGGTCAGGTAGCCGGTGCCGCAGCCGACGTCCAGCACCCGGTCGGCTGGGCGGGCGCCGCTCAGCCGGGCCAGGCGGGTGTAGGCACGGGGGCGCAGGCCGCCGAAGCAGAGTGCGCCGCAGAGTTCGTAGCCCCGCGGGTGGGCGATGGTCAGGCCCTCTGTATCGGGATGCGCATGTCCGTGCTGGAGGAGTTGTCCGAGATTCACGATCCCGTCCCCTTACTTAGTCACGACTAAGTTGATGATTTGAGCTTAGTCACAACTAAGTAAGGCGGGCAAGAGGCCGTACCATGCGGGGGTGAGCGAGATCGAGGCGACGCGGCGGGCGAAGCGGGTGCGGATGACTCCCGCCCAGCGTCGGGAGTCGATCCTGACGGCCGCCACGGAGGTCTTCGCCGACACCGGCTACCAGCGCACCAAGGTCTCCGCCATCGCGGCCCGCGTCGGCGTCAGCGAACCGGTGGTCTTCCAGAACTTCGGCACCAAGGCCGCGCTGTACCAGGCGGTCCTCGACCAGGCCGTCACCCACGTCTGCGCGGTGCTCACCGAGGAGGTGGCGGCCGGCCGCTCCGTGACCGCCCTGCTGGCCGGCTTCCTGGAGCCGGACCACATGGCCCGCTTCCACTCCCGCGGCTCGCTGGGCTTCCTCTTCGCCGACGCGTTCACCCTCACCGGGGAGCCCGAACTGCGGGAGGCCGTCCACACCGCGCACCAGCGCTTCGCCGACACCTTCGCCGAACTTGTCCGCCAGGGCCAGCAGGCAGGCACCCTCCGCGCCGATCTCGACCCGCACGCGGCGGCCTGGTGGCTGATGTCCCTGCTGCACGCCCGCACCTTCCGGGCGGCCTTCATGCCCGAACAGACCGCCCTGGAAGCGCAGTTGGTGTCCATGACACTGGATACGCTGACCGGCCGCTGAGTGCGAGTCGCCATCGAGACTGCGGGTCGGCCGCCTACCGGCGCGTTCACAGCAGGCGGCCGAGGACGACGGCCGAGGACCGCGAGTGCCTTCTGCGGCGTGCGTCGAGTGACGCCTCCCGCTGATCGGTCAGACCGGCCACAAGGCGCTTGCGCATGCCCGGGGTCACGGGGGCGTACGGGGCCGAGACCGAGCCGTCGACGTGACCCATGCGCTCGTCCATCAGGACCTTCTCGGTGCCGAGGTCCTCCATGCGGGTGCGGTGGGAGTGGCGTGGGCCGTGCGGGGTGAGGCCCTTGGCGATGGGCAGCCAGCAGGCGTCCGCCCTGCCTCGGGCGTTGCGGCCACGGACCGGGATACCCGGCCAGGGCTCGCCGAGCAGTGGGACCGGGCGGGCCTCCTGAAGTGCCTTCTTCGGCCTGAACCCGGACCGCGCCCGGCCGGTCGCGCCGGACAGCAGCCCCAGGAGGACCGCGTTCCCTGGAGACGATGCCCGATCCGGCCACCGGCCCTACGGTGGTGACATGGCGGTGATCCACGGTCAAAGACGAGGAGAGCAGGCCCGGGTCCGCGCGGTGGACGCGCTGGCGACGGTCGGGCTGTTCCTGCTGTCGGTCGTGGCCGCCTCGGTGGAACCGCACCACCACCAGTTCTCGTTGCGATGGGCCGCTGTCGTGCTCGCGGCCGTCGGCAGCTCCGCCTTGCTGTGGCGGCATCGCCACCCGTTCGGCGTACTGGCGATCACCATCGGCTGCGGGGTGCTCTTTCAGCTGCTCGGGTTTCGTACGAGCCCGCTGGCGACGAGCCCGGTCCTGGTGTCCGTCTACAACGTGGCCGTGCGGACCGACCGGCGTACCGCCTGGACCGCGGCATCGATCTCGGCCGCCGCCCTGGTGTCCGTGGCCCCGGTTCTCACGGCGAAGACATGGCTGGATCCGGACAACGCCGCGATGCTGGCCTGGACGGCGCTGCCGGCGGCGGTGGGGGACGGGGTGCGCTCACGCCGCGCGCACCTGGCGGCCGTCGAGGAACGGGCGGAGCACGCGGAGCGCACCCGGGAACAGGAGGCCCGGCAGCGGGTGGCGGCCGAACGGGTACGGATAGCACGCGAACTGCACGACATCGTCGCGCACCACATCGCCCTGATCAATGCCCAGGCAGGCGTCGCCGTCCACCTGGTGGACCGACGGCCGGAACACGTCCTCACGGCTCTGAAGGGCATCCGGGACACCAGCCGCTCCGCACTGGACGAACTACGAGTGACCGTGGGGCTGCTCCGGCAGTCCGACGACCCGGTGGCGCCCCGCGACCCGATGCCGGGCCTCGCCCAGGTACCGGCCCTTCTCGCGTCCTTCGAACGCACCGGGCTGGCCGTGAGTCATGCCCGCAGCGGCACCCCCCAGGCTCTGGAGCCGGCCGTCGACCTGGCCGCGTACCGCATCGTGCAGGAGTCCCTGACCAATGTGCGCAAGCACGCAAGGGCCGGCCATGCCCGGCTCTTCCTGCACTACCACCCCGAACGGCTGACCATCACCATCGAGAACGACGGACCCCCGGAACCGTGCCGCCCTCACCCCGGTGCAGGTCACGGACTGATCGGGATGCGGGAGCGGGCTGCCACGATCGGGGGCCGACTGTACGCCGGGCCGCGCCCCGAGGGCGGTTTCACCGTGGCCGCCGAGCTGCCGCTGCGCCCCGGTCCGATGCGGGATCGGAGAGACGGGCATGACGATTCGCGTACTGCTAGCCGATGACCAGGCCCTGCTGCGGGGCACGTTCAGCATGCTGTTCGACGCCACGGAGGACATGGAGACCGTGGGCGAGGCGTCCGACGGGCGTGAGGCGGTCGAGCTGGCCCGCACGCAGCGACCCGACGTGGTCCTGATGGACATCCGCATGCCGGAGATGGACGGCCTGGAGGCCACACGGCTCATCGGCGAGTCCGAGGACCTCGCGGGTGTGAAGGTGCTCATCCTGACCACGTTCGAGGACGACGAGCACGTCGCCGAGGCGCTGCGCGCGGGAGCGAGCGGTTTCCTCGGCAAGGGTGCGCGCCCCGAGGAGCTTCTCGACGCCGTCCGCACGGTCGCGGACGGCGAGGCCCTGCTGTCCCCGTCGGCGACGCGAGCGTTGATCACCCGGTTTCTGGCCCAGCCGGAACCCTGCCTGACCGCCGTGCCCGAGCGGCTGGCCTGCCTGACTCCACGGGAACGCGACGTCACCGGCCTCGTCGCCCTGGGCCTGTCCAACGACGAGATCGCCGACCGCCTGTTCGTGAGCCCGCTGACGGCCAAGACGCACGTCAACCGGGCCATGACCAAGCTGGCAGCTCGTGACCGTGCCCAGCTCGTCGTCATCGCCTACCAGTGCGGGCTGGTCAGCCCGGCGGCCGACCCCAGCAGCATGCAGGCACCCGCCTGAACGTCGGCACGGCGCCCCGGACCCGGCGATGTCCCGCCGAGTGGTCCCAAGCGGTACGGCCGCACGGGCCACCCGGAGCCGGGGCAGAGACCACCGTCCGGTTCGTGCCTGCCGGCCGGGCTGCTCGCGTCCGAGGCATCTGTCCCAGCGGTAGGCCGAGGAGTCGGATACCGCAGCCGTGGTAGCCGGGAATCGCTGCACGGGGACGATGCGGCCGGGGCCGTCCATGAGCGAAGGTGAAACCATGAACGGAGGTTCCACCATGGCCCAAGTCCACTGTCCGACCAGAGAGTCCGGCGAGACCGCAGCCCATGAGGAAGACCGCTCAGCCCCCGGAGGACTGGACGGACACGCACTCCGGACCCCCACGCCCGACGAGGTGGGCGCGGCGCGGGTTCACCTCAAAACCCACGACATGTCCCGGGAAGAACACGACTCCCTCGCCACGGTGGCCCCACACCTGTCCCTGCTGCGCGAGGCCCTCGCCTCCGGCGGTTGCCGGAGCACGCGGAGGTCCCCTGCCGGCCCGCCCGGATCCGGCCACGTGCCGGTCCGTCGCCGCAGGAAGTCCCAAGCGACCGCGGCCAAGCAGATCACCCTCTCCCAATGGGTCAGCAGGACCACGCCGTCCATCCGTGGAGCAGATCTCGCGGAGACGACGACGGGCTTGGGCCAGACGGAGGAGAGGCCCTCGGTCTGAATGCCTCCGGTCCGGAGCAGACCCCCGGGGGGACGAGGCTGCTCGTTCTGCTTGGTGACTCGCGGCAGGTCCACGTCGTCCGCCCAGGCGAAGGCCAGCCGGCGGCCGAACTGGATCTCGTAGATTCGGTGAGCGCCTGGACCGACACGGCACCACTGCGTCGAGTACCCGAACACCGGCCGTCCCGGGGGCTGCGGCAGCGTGTGCGGCGACGCGTCAGAGTTCTTGGATGCGGATGTCCCGGAAGGACACCATTCCCGTGTGGGCCTGCAGTCCGATGAAGCCCGAGGCCGGGTCGGTGGTGGCCGGCTTGCCGCGCCAGGTGTCGGTGTTGGTGAAGAGGGCGGTCTGGATGCCGTTCAGGCGCACGGTGTACGTGTCGCCGCGGACCTCGATCTCGTAGCTCGTCCACTGCCCGGGCACCAGTGGCGCGGGCCGCTGGTAGGCCTGGCCGACCGGTACGGCAATGCCGTGGACGGCCCCGGTGCGGTGCATGTCCTGGCCGTCCGGTGCGGCGGTTTCGTCGATCTGGATCTCGAAGCCGGTGTCGGCCGCGACCCAGTGCTGGTTCTTGTACGGGATCAGGTGGGCGGGGTCGGCCCGGTCGGGCACGGGCATCCGTGGATCCCGGGAGCGTACGAAGACGCCGGAGTTGTCCTGGACCGCTGCGATGCGGAACTGCAGCCGGAGCACGAAGTCGCTGAAGGGCCGGAGTGCGTAGTAGAGCAGGCCCAGTTCGGTGCCGCCGGGCTGGGCGACGATGGCGCCGTCGACCAGGGCGAAGCTGCCGCCGCCGACAGCGCGCCATCCGCTGAAGGTGCGATCGGTGCCGTCGAAGAGGTGGTGGAACCCGGCTTCGGGCGCATCGGGCTGCGGCCTGGGCATGATGTGGTCGGCTGTGCGGCGGGTGAGGGCGACCCCGGAGAGCATGGGGTTCGGCGAGCCGATGGTCGGCAGGACGCACGGGCCGACCGCGTGGAGGTTGTCGCTCTCGTGCAGGCGGCCCCAGACGTCCGTCACCGAGGACGCCGGGTCCTCCCCCATCCACAGGGTGCCGCTCTCGTGGTGGGTGGAGGAGAGCGGGTCACGGCGGGCGTCGGCCGACGGCGGCTTGTTCTGCCAGCCGCTACCGCCGAGGTACTGGATCGGCCCGCCGTTCGCCAGGATCAGTGCCACCTCGTCGGTGGCGCGGTCCAGTGCCTCCCAGAGGGCCATGTTGCGCCCGATCGGGTCGGCCGGGTCCTGCGCCTCCAGACGGACGAGCGCCCGGGGCTGACCGTAGTCGTACGGGCCCTGCGGGCCGAACACGTCCAGGGCGATGCGGTTCTCGGGGTCCGGCGACGTCTTGTCGCCGGTCATCTCGCCGATGCCGCGCAGGGTGACGACGACCCACTCGTCCGTCAGGTCGCGGAAGCTGTCGAGCGTGTCGATGTCGGGGATCTTCTTGAACAGCTCCGCCTCCGAGTCGGTGCCCAGCGCGCCGACGCCGGAGGCCGTGATCTGGAGGTGGAAGTGTCCCGGGCTGCCGTCGGTGTGGGTGTGGACGCCCTTGACGAACAAGGCGGATACGGCGAGTTCGTCGATGCCGGCGAGCGCGCTGTCGAGGGAGGCGCGTGGCAGGCGGATCGTGACGTTGGAGCGCAGGTGCGCCATCAGGTTGCGGCCGATCAGGCCGTGCGTGTTCGGCAGCGTGGCCAGGGCGAGCCGGGTGTTCTCCACCGTGCCCAGGCCGAGGAAGACGTGGCCGCCCGCGGGAACGTCGACGACGCCCTGGTTGGTGACCACCCTGGTGATACGCCCGCCCTGCCGCTCCAGGCGGATGACCCTGGTGCGGTCCACGAGCATGAGCCGCTTCTTCACATCCCGCTCGGCGGGCCCGCCGACGGCGCTCTGTTCCGCCTCGGACTGGGCCGAGCGAGCAGCCCGGATGAGCAGTTGCATGGCGTTGAACTTGTTGAACGGGAAGAAACCGGGGCGGGGCGAGGCGGACTGCACGGCGAGCGGGGCGTCGAGTTCACGCAGCAGTCGGTCCTTCGGCCGCGCGGCGGTCATCGGCGTACCCCGGTTGCCGACCAGGGCCGTCGGGCCGTTCGGGCGGGCACGCAGTCCGTCGTACAGACGCTCCTTGAGGGCGTCGTTGAGGTCGCCGTAGACGAAGTCGTTGGTCTTGTCGGTGCCGATCTGCTCGGCCGCCGCGTCCAGGTAGCCGCCCGCGGTGAGGTCGTCGGTCACGGCCTTGGGCCACTCGGCCAGCTCGGAGTCGATGAAATACGGTGACCATCCGCCCCAGAACAGTGACCGGCCGCCCGGACAGAACGCGAGCCCGGGGAATCGCTGATTCCAGGGCTGCGGACTGTCGGAATTCCATGGAACTCCCCACACTTCGCCGGGGTTCAGCTGTGGTGGGAGATTCTGCACGTGTTCCGGAAGAACGAATGACCCGGCCTCCAGAACAAGAATTCGATGGGCGCGGGAAGTGTCGTTGCGGAACAGGTGACTGGCGAGGACCGCTCCGAAACTCCCGCCGCCCAGGACGATCAGGTCGAAGGGGCGCGCGTCGGCGTGTGCGGCGGTATCCGTGCTGGCCAGGGCCTCGTCCAGGCCGTTGCAGACATATCGGCCGAGGACGTCCAAGGTGAAGTCGGTGGTCTGAGGAATGAGGGTGGTGACCATGGGCGATCCCTTCGCCGGAAGGCTGTGCGCCAGATCGAATACGACGCATCTGGCGCTGAACGGTTTAATCCTCGATACGCGGACCGTCAACGAGGCAGAAGAAATACAAGAGCCCGTTCCGCTCTTCCTCTTTCCCTCGCATGTTCCGGCGTTCCAACCACAACTGGCGCCTCGGCAAATCTACTGTCATCAGGCCGACCGGGCATCCTGACAAGGGTCAGTTCCTGTCGACCCGGAAGGAGATGGCCGCCCCGGCGCGTTCAGCCCCTTCGAGCGGGCGCAGGCGGTGGGCGTCGTCGAACAATGCGCGTTCGCTGAGTCGTACGGCGATCAGTGCGGCCAGCGCCGCGGCGGCGAGAAGCATGTACATCACGACGATCTGGTAGCGGATCGCCGTGAAGGGGTCGACTCCGGCGAGGATGAGGCCGGTCATGGCACCGGGCAGGCTGATGACGCCGACGGTCTTGGTGGAGTCGAGGGCGGGGATCAGGGCCGTACGGACAATGGTGCGCTGGTGCGGGGCGAAGGCGTCGGGCGCGGCGAGGCCGAGGCTGAGGCGGGCCTCGATGGCGGGGCGGGCGGTGCGGACCTCGTCGTGGAGGCGGGTCAGGGCGAGGGCGGTGGCCTGCATGGCGCCGGAGACGACCATGCCGCCGACGGGGATGACGACCCGGGCCTGGGTGGCGATCACGCCGAGGGCGAGCAGGGTGCCCATGGTCGCCGCGGTACCAATCGTGATCGCGAGGGTCGCGGTGGGGAGAGCCTTGGGCAGGGCCGGGGTGCGGCGGGCGGCGACCTGGCCGGCGATCAGGACCATGAGGGCGAGCCAGCCGACGGCTCCGGCCAGGCCGGTGTGGCGGAAGACCAGGAGCAGCAGGGCGCCGACGGCGGCGAGCTGGAGTGCGGCGCGGACGGCGGCCGCGGCGATGTCGCGGGCCAGGCCGAGGCGTCCGCGCCAGGCCACGGCGATCGTGAGGGCGATCAGGGCGGCGGAGGCGGCGACGCCCTCCCAGGTGGGGACGGCGGGGTTCACGCGGGCTCCTTGAGGTAGTCGACGTGGTTCGCTTCGCTCTGGTCGACGAGGCGGCCGTCGTCGAGGACGAGGACGTGGTCGGAGACGCGGCGGGCCTGTGCGGTGTTGTGGCTGACCAGGACCACGGTCAGGCCGTCGGCGACCAGTTCGCGTACGACGTCTTCGACGGCCGCGGTGCCGACCGCGTCGAGGGCGGAGGCGGGTTCGTCCAGCAACAGCGCCTGAGGGGTGACGGCGAGGGCCCGGGCAAGGCAGACGCGTTGGGCTTCGCCGCCGGAGAGGTTCGTGGTGGAGCGGTCGAGGTATGCGGCGGGCAGGTGGGCGCGGTCCAGTAGGGCCGCCGCTTCGTGCCGGCCGAGGCCGGGGCGGCCGACACGCAGGTCGTCCAGGACCTTGTCGGTGAGCAGGATCGGCTGCTGGCCGACGAGGACGACCCGGCGGCGCAGGGTGAGCACGTTCCAGTCGGGCAGCGGACGGCCCTGGAAGCCGACGGTCCCCGTCGTGGGTTCTTCGAGCCGGTTGAGGAGGCGCAGGAGGGTGGTCTTGCCTGCGCCGCTCGGTCCGACGAGGGCGGTGCAGGCCGAGGCCGGGATCCCGCAGGTGATGTCCTGCAGGAGGGTGGCGTCGCCGCGCCTGACCGTGACCTGCTCCAGGGCGAACGCGCTTGTCTCCACGGGTCCCTCCTCCACCTTTCACACATCGATGCAACCATGGTTACACCGATATGCCGGTTCGGGTGAGCCCCGGGTCACGGCGCAGGCTGGTGGACGAGGAGGGTCGGGTGCCCGCCGTCGCCGTGCGGGACGGGGTAGCAGTTGCGGTGGGTGGTGGGGGCAGCGGCACCCCCGGCAGGGACCAGGTCCGTATCGAGGTCCGCGACCACGGCCCCGGGTTCCCGCCCGGCTTCCTCCCGCACGCGTTAGACCGCTTCACCCAGGCCGACCGCTCCCGCGCCACCAGCGGCACCGGCCTCGGCCTGGCCGTCACCGCCGCCATCGCACGCGCCGCCGACGGCGAGTACGGCGCCTACGACCACCCCGAGAGAGGCGCCGTGGTCCGGATTGCCCTCCCCGCCCTTCCGCAGCCGCCGGAGTCCTTTTGATGCATCAAAAGGGCTATGCAACCATGGTTGCGTCCAGGGTGGACCAATGGTGAGGAGCGTCGATGGACCGGACAACGCCCGAAGCGCGGATCGGTGCCCGCCATGGCCGCTGATCGGCCGGCCGACGGCCCGGGCGAGTGGGTCCTGCTCTCCTACCGCATGCCCCGCGAACCGTCCACGCCCCGCATCGCGGTCTGGCGCAAGCTGAAGCGCCTCGGCGTCGCCCAGCTCTCCGACGGCCTGGTCGCCCTGCCCGCCGACGCCCGCACCCGCGAACAGCTGGAGTGGATCGCCGACGAGGCGATCGAGGCCGGCGGGACCGCCTCCATCTGGATCGCCCGGCCCGCGACCCGCGCCCAGGAACGCGAACTGGCCACCACCATGGCCGCCGCCCGCGCCGCCGAATACCAAGCCGTCATCGACCAGGCGGCCGAGGCCACCAGCGCAGCCGACACGGCACCGGCCGTACGCAGACTCCGCGCCGAACTACGGCGCATCGGCCGCCGCGACTTCTTCCCGCCGCTCGAACGCGACCGCGCACACGCCGCCGTACGCGACCTCGCCGGCGAACCCGTCCCCAAGTCCCGCGTCACAGCACCGAACACCCCGAACCGACCGGAGAAGAACGCATGAAGTGGGCGACCCGAGCCGGGATCCACATCGACCGCGCCGCCTGCGCCTGGCTCATCCGCCAACACCTGGACAGGGAAGCAGAGTTCGTCTTCGTCACCGACCCGGCCGAGGTCCCGGACGACGCCACCCCGTTCGACATGCGCGGCGTCGACCTCGGCCACCACGGCAGCGACTGCTCGTTCGAGACGATCCTGCGCCGCTACGACCTGACCGACCCGGTGCTGTGGAAGCTCGCGGAGATCGTGCACGAGGCCGACCTGGACGACGAACGCTACGACGCGCCCGAGGCCCCCGGCGTGGATGTCGTCCTGCGCGGCCTGTCCATGACCTGCGACGACGAACGGATCCTGGAGCTGAGCGGCCCCCTCTTCGACGGCCTGTACGAGTACCACCGCCGGGCCATGTTGCTGGGGCGCGATCCGGCCTGACCAGGTGATCCACGACCCCGTTGCCGAGAAAATGCAACCGTGGTTACAGTGCCGGTATGACCTCCGAGGGCACGGCGACACCCGGCAGCCCGGTCCCCTCACCGGCCACGGCACCGGCACCGGCACCGGCACCGGTCGACCCGGGCTTCGGCGCCGTGCTCCGCTACTTCCTGCGCCTGGGCACCCTCGGCTTCGGCGGCCCCATCGCCGTGGTCGGCTACATGCAGCGCGACCTGGTGGAAAAGCGCGGCTGGATCGCCAAGCAGGAGTTCCTGAACGGCGTCGCCCTCGGACAGACCATGCCCGGCCCGCTGGCGGCCCAGGTCGCCATGTCGGTCGGCTACCTCAGGCGCGGCGCGCTCGGCGCGGCAGCGACCGCGCTCGCGTTCATCGCGCCGTCCTTCCTCATGGTCACCGCGGTCGCCGCCGTCTACGCCCACTACGCGGGCCTCAGCGCCGTACAGGCGCTCTTCTACGGCATCGCTCCGGCCGTCATGGCGATCACCGCCATCGCCGCGTACAAACTGGTCCGCCTCACCGACGGCAAGGACTGGCGGGCCTGGGCCATCAGCGCCGTGGTGTTCACCGTCACCGCGCTCACCGGCAGGGAACCGATCTACCTCATCGTCGGCGCCGGCCTGCTGATGATCAGCCTCGACGCACGCCCCCGCCTGCGCCTGCCCCGCCGCCGCACCCCGTCTCCCGGCAAGAGCACCTCCGCATACGGCTTCACCGCCGGACCGCTCGCCTCCACCACCCTCGGCGCCCTCGCCACCGGCGGGGCACTCGCCTCCCTCGGCCTGTTCTTCCTCAAGACCGGCGCCCTGGTCTTCGGCTCCGGCCTGGCCATCGTCCCGCTGCTGCGCGACGGCGTGGTCGCCCAGCACCACTGGCTGACCCAGGCACAGTTCCTGGACGCCGTGGCGATGGGGCTGATCACCCCCGGCCCGGTCGTCATCACCGGCGCCTTCATCGGCCACCTCGTCGGCGGGGCCACCGGCGCCCTCGTCGCCACCACCGCCATCTTCATCCCCATCTACCTGGGCGTCGTCGTCCCCGGCCGCTGATTCATCCGTCACCGCGACAACCCCCAGCTCAAGGCGTTCGTCACCGGCGCCACGGCCGCGGCGGGCGGCGCCCTGTGCGGCGCGGTGGTCGTCCTGACCCGCCAGGCCGTCATCGACCTCCCCACCGCCGCCATAGCCCTGGTCACCCTCGCCCTGCTGTGGCGCTTCAAGATTCCCGAGCCGTACGTCGTCGGCGTGGCCGGGGTGCTCGGCCTGCTGCTCCACTGACTGATCGCCGGGCGCCGTGGCGTCCTGTCGGCTGGCGGCGCGGTCGTGGCCGTCTCGGGAGCCGGTGACCGTCGCGCACGAGACAGCGGCCTCAACGACGGTGCCCCGCACCTCGCGAGCGCCGTACGAGTTCAGGCCGGACGGTGTCTCAGTCCTCCACGGCCCGCCGGACGCGCCGGGACGGAGCGAACGCGTACAGATCGAGGATGTCGGGCGGTTCGGCGAGCCCCGGCCCGCCCGCCCGTACCCACGCGGTGATGTCGGCGGTCGCGTCGGGGTCGTTGACCAGGCCGAGCCAGACCGGCCGCCCTCCCGCGGCCCGGCCGGCCGGGGAGGGCTGTACGACGACGACGTTGGCCTGCTCGCAGGCGTCGAGGCAGTTCACCGCCCGCACCTGGGCAACCGCTCCGAGCTCGGCTTTCAACATGGCGAGTTGGGCCGCGTGGTCGACGCCGGGAACCTTGTCCGTGCCGCAGCAGCAGCCCCGGCACACCGTCACCGTGCACTGGGGCTGGGGCGCCGCCGCCCGGGCGGGAGCCTTGCGGCGGCTCACTCGGCGGCCCGCCGCCAGGCCGCTTCGCGCAGCAGCCGCAGGCCGTTGAGACCGACGACGACCGTGGAGCCCTCGTGGCCCGCGACGCCGAGCGGCAGCGGCAAGCTGCCGACCAGGTCCCAGACCACGAGGCCGGCGATGAACACTCCGGCGATCACCAGGTTCTGCACCACGAGGGCCCGGGCGCGCCTGGACAGGGAGATCACGGCGGGGACGGTGGCCAGTTCGTCGCGGACGATCACGGCGTCGGCGGTCTCCAGCGCCAGGTCCGAGCCCGCCCGGCCCATGGCGACCCCGGTGTGCGCGGCGGCCAGGGCAGGGGCGTCGTTGACGCCGTCACCGACCACCATCACCCTGCGGCCCGTCTCCTCCAGTTCCCTCACCGCGTCCACCTTGTGCCGGGGCAGCAGCCCGGCACGGACGTCCGTGATGCCGACCTCGGCCGCGAGGCGGACGGCGGCGCGCGGGTTGTCGCCGGTGACCAGCAGGGGCGCGGTCCCAGTGAGAGCCGTCAGGGAGGAGACGGTCGCGGCGGCGTCGACGCGCAGCCGGTCGGCGATGCCCAGCAGCCCCACCGGCACGCCGTCCACCATGACCAGCACCGCGGTCCGCCCGTCCTCCTCCAGCCCACCGGCGAGGGCAGCGGCACGTGCGGACTCGGCGTCCCTCGCGTCGCCGAGGAGCCGCGCCGGAGCCCCGACCACGACCACGCGCCCGTCTACGGCCGCGGTCACTCCGACACCCGGTGTGGAGTCGAAGTCCTCCGCCAGCGCAAGAGCGAGTCCGCGCTCGCGTGCCGCGGCCACCACCGCCCGGGCCAGCGGGTGTTCGCTCGGGTGCTCGGCTCCGGCCGCCAATCCCAGCAGCTCCGCCTCGTCCAGACCGGATCCGGTCAGCGGCCGTACCTCGGTGACGCGCGGGGTGCCCTCGGTCAGCGTCCCGGTCTTGTCGAGCGCCACCGCGTCGACCTCGCCCAGTCGTTCCATCACCACCGCGGACTTGACCAGCACACCGTGCCGTCCGGCGTTCGCGATCGCCGACAGGAGCGGCGGCATGGTCGCCAGGACAACCGCGCAGGGCGACGCAACGATCATGAAGGTCATCGGGAGTGAGCCGGTGAGGCCGGCGCCGAAGGCGAGCGGCAGGAGGAACACTGCGAGGGTCGCCGCCACCATGCCCAGCGAGTACCGCTGTTCGATCTTCTCGATGAACAACTGCGTGGGCGCCTTGGTCTCCGACGCCTCCTCCACCATCCGCACGATCCGGGCGATCACCGTGTCGGAGGCGTCGCGCTCGACGCGGACACGCAGGGCTCCGGTGCCGTTGAGGGTCCCCGCGAAGACCTCGTCGCCCTTCTCCTTGGCCACGGGCAGCGGTCCTGGTCGACCTCGCTCGCCCCGTCGAGCACCCGCCCGTCGGCACCGATGCGCTCGCCGGGCCGCACGAGCACGGTGTCGCCGACGGACAGCTCCTCGACTGCCACGACATCCTCGTCGCCGTCGGCGTCGACCCGGGTGGCGGTGGCCGGCGCCAGGTCGAGCAGCCCCCGCACCGAGTCGGCCGTACGCGCGGTGGCCAGCGCCTCCAGCGCCCCTGACGTGGCGAAGATGACGATCAGCAGTGCTCCGTCCATCACCTGCCCGATCGCCGCCGCCCCGAGCGCGGCGACGACCATCAGCAGGTCGACGTCGAGGGTCTTGTCCCGCAGCGCCCGCACACCCGCCCAGCCCGGCTCCCAGCCGCCGGCCACATAGGTGAGCGCATACAGCGGACCCCACGCCCACGCCGGTGCACCGGCCAGCTGCAACGGGAGCGCGAGCAGGAACAGGACCGCGGCCGCGACCGCCCACCGCGCCTCGGGCAGCGCGAAGAGACGGGTGCGCCGCCGAGGCGCGTGGTCACTCCGTGCGTCGACGGTGCGGACGGCCGGCGCCGGGGCAAGGGTGGAGGTCATCGGAGCGGAGGTCCTTCACAAAGGCACGACGGGAATGACGAGACAGCGGGCAGCCGGAGTGGGCACCACACCCCCCACCGTACAGGACCACTTGAAGACCCATTCATACGTTCATGGATTGCCCTCCGTAAGATGAAGGGCATGGGCCACCGAGCTGACGCCGCCAAAACCAAAGCCACCGCGCGTGAGCGTCTGGAAACCGTGGGCGCCGCCGATGTGGCCGCCACCCTCCAGGCGCTGGCCACGCCCTCCCGGCTGCGGATCCTGGCGCGCCTCCAGGAGGGTCCGTGCGCGGCGACCGAACTGGCCGACGCCGTCGGCATGGAACAGTCCGCGTGCTCCCACCAGCTCCGGCTGCTGCGCAACCTCGGCCTGGTCACCACCGAGCGCCGGGGCCGCTCGGTCATCTACACCCTCTACGACAACCACGTCGCCGAACTCCTGGAGCAGGCCCTCTACCACGTCGAGCACCTGCGCCTCGGCCTTCGCGACACCTCGGCCGAGGCGCCGGCGGAGACCCCGGCCACCGTGACGGCCGGGGCACGCTGAGCCCGACAGGTACTCGCCTACCTGAGCCTGCGGGCAGGTCGGGTGGCGTTGTGCAGCAGGTACTCCAGGGGCCCGCGCCGGAACAGCCGGGTCCAGACCACGGCCAGGACCGTCGCCGTCCCGATGAAGCCGAGAAGCACCGGCAGCCCCCCGTTCAGGGACTCGTCCTCGATCGCCGGCACGCGCCAGACGTCGGTGAGGAGCCAGAGGGCGACGATGTGCAGGACGTACGCCGTCAGCGCCATCGTGCCGACCGCCGCGACCGGCCTGGCCACGGCCGTGAGGCGCGGCATCCGCTCGGCGACGGTCAGGCACCCGGCCACCGCCGCGAGGGCGACGCCCGTGTTCCCGAGGACGGAGAAGGTCGTCTGGCTGTGCGGCGCCGCCACCAGCAGCCAGGCGGGCGGGGTGTGGGCCACGGGATCACCGACGGTGTCGGACCACCAGGCGGAGGACGCCGACCCGCCGTCCGTGGCGGCCGCGACGGTGGACAGAGCGTGCGGGACCAGTCGCAGGGCCAGCCAGGAACCGCCGTAGCCGAGCACGACGAGGCCCCCGCCGACGAGCGCGAGCCGCGACCGTACGCCGGGCCGCGTGAGGTCCAGCCGGGCCACCGCCATACCCGCGACCACGAACGGCATCCAGGTGAGTACCGGGTACTCACCCGTGAACAGCAGTTCCACGAAGCCGTCCGTGCCGGTCAGGTGGGCGAGCGGATCCCGGGCGATGACGGCGTCCGCCCAGCTCCCTTGCTCGATCGAGCCTCTGATCACGTAGAGCAGCTGGGGCATGACCAGCGCACCCGCGGCTGCGATCAGCGCGAGCGTCCCTGCCCGCAGCCGGTACAGCGGCAGGACGGCCAGGAAGAGCAGTCCGTAGAAACTGAGGATGACGGCCACGTCGGTGTCCAGGGCGGTCAGGGCGTAACCGAGCACCGCCAGGACGACGGCGCGGATCACGATCCGCGCCACGGCCTGGCGGCCGGCGCGCCCGGTCCGCGGATGCGGGCGACCAGTGATGATGACCAGCGAGAAGCCGGCCAGCAGCGCGAAGAGGGCGGAGCACCGCCCCCGTGCCGTCTCCAGCAGGAATCCCACCGGGCCGCCCACCGCCGGGTCGGGGCCGACGTGCGCGGCGTACATGCCGAAGACCGCGAGACCGCGGGCGAGATCGATGCCGACGAGCCGCCCCGTGGACGGTGTACCCGCCGAGACGGAGGGGGCCGCGTCGGACAGGACGGATGAGGGCGTAGAGGCGGAAGCGGAGGAGGGTGCCCTCGTGCACTCGTCCGGCACGTCTGCCGGCACTGCCGACGGGGCGTTCAGCGTCATGTCTACAGTTTTGACCGACGGACCACCCGATCCACCCGGGTACGTTTCCGAAGCCACCCCGCCGACCGACTGATGTCACCCCGGCCAACCGGCGGGAAATCGCGGACGGCCGGGCGAGGGAGGGCTTCCCGGTGGTACGGATCCGCCGGTGGGCATGCGACGAGCGGAGCGCAGGTGATCCGGGTCCTGGTGGTCGACGACGAAGCCCTGGTCCGCATGGGCTTCTCGCACATTCTCAACGCGGCGGATGGCGGTCCGAGGTTCCTCCCCGCACAGCAGGCCGTGCGCCTCTCTGCCTCCCAGGTAAGCTCCGGCGTCCCGGCGGCACTTGATCACACCTTGGCTCTTTCCGTATCAAGTCGCGACGGTTCCGTACACGGGCTGGCCGGCGTTGGCAGCACAGCCGAGGGCGAAATCCGCTTCGCCGACCTGCACGCCCAGGAGTGCGAAGAAGTCACCGGTCTTCCCCGTCATGTCGGCAGTCATGAACCCGGTGTCCTTGGGCACGGGCACGGACTGACCGCTGCGGGCCAGTCGCTGCCCGTCGACTCCCAGCTTCTTCTCGGGCGATGCGATCGCCGTCCCGTCCGGCACTTTTCCGCTCGCGCCGATGCCCTGTCGAACGAGACAGCGCTCATCACCTGCACCTCAAGCCACCTGACGCCCCATCAGAACCTACCCAAACCCGCAGGTCAGGCGGCCTTTGCGGCCGGTTCAAGGATCGCCACGCACTCCACATGATGCGTCATCGGAAACAGATCGAACGCCCGCAGTGACCGCACCCGGTACCCCCCGTCCCGGAAGTACGCCAGGTCCCTGGCCAGGGCCGCCGGGTCGCAGGCCACGTAGGCGATGCGGCGGGCGCCCAGCGACGCCAGGTGGGCGACCGTGTTGCGGCCGGCGCCCGCGCGGGGCGGGTCGAGGACGATGAGGTCGACCTCCGTGATGCCCGTGCGCGGGAGGACCGACTCGACCTTGCCCTGCTCGACGCGGACCCGGGGGAAGTCGGCGAGGTTGTGGCGGGCGTCCTCCACCGCGCGCTTGCCGGACTCGATGCCGAGGACCGCGCCCTTCTCGCCGAGGCGGTCGGCGAGGGCGCCGGCGAAGAGGCCGACGCCGCAGTACAGGTCGAGCGCCATCTCGCCCTTGCGCGGGAGGAGGCCCTGCATGACAGCGGTGACCAGGGTGTCCGCCGCCTTCGGGTGGACCTGCCAGAAGCCGCCGCTGCCGACCCGGTGGGTGCGGCCGTCGGCGCGTTCGCGGACGAAGGCGCGGCCGTGGACGCGGTGGATGCCGCCGTCGTGCTCGTCGACCCGCATGACCGAGACGGGCCTGTCGAGTTCGACCAGGGGGAGGCGCGCGCCGGGGCGCGGCTCCAGGATGACCATGCGGTCCTGGGAGCCGGTCGCGGCGATCGCCTCCACCGCGGCCATGCCCGACCAGTCGCGCTCCTCGATGCCCAGCTCGCTGACGCCCGGCGCCGCGATCATGCAGTGCTCGATCGGCTCCACCTCGTGCGAGCGGTGCCGGCGCAGTCCCGCGTTGCCGTCGGCGTCGACGGCGTACTGCACGCGCGTGCGCCACTGCGGCACCTCGCCCGCCGGGAGCTTGTCGCCCTCCGCCGGCACCACCGTGCCGTCCCAGCCGGCCTCCTCGGGAGTGAGGCCCGCGAGCCGCTGGAGCTGCTCGGCGATCACCTCGCCCTTCAGCCGGCGCTGGGCTCCCGGCTTCGCGTGCTGCCAGTCGCAGCCGCCGCAGCGGCCGGGGCCGGCGTAGGGGCAGGGGGCCGGCACGCGGTCCTTGGACGCGTCCAGGACGTCCACCGCGTCCGCGCGCAGGAAGCGGGCCCCCTCCTCGCCCTCGGTCACCCGGGCCACGACCCGCTCACCGGGCAGCGCGTGCCGGACGAACAGCACCTGGCCCTCGGCGGTCCTGGCGATGCAGTGCCCGCCGTGCGCGACCGGGCCGACCTCTACCTCGTACTCCGTCCCCACCAGCGATTTCTTCGGTTCTGCCTGCATGGCGGGGTGACTCCAGATCAAGGGGGAGGGAAACGGCCCGGGCGAGGGCCGACGACAGCCCACCAGTCTACGTGGTCGCCGGTGCCCGCCGTGTCCGCACAGGGGGACGGGGGGGACGGGGGGACGAGGGAGGCCCCTCCGTTGGAGACGGCTGCCTCCCTCCGTTGGGACGAGCGCCTCCGTCCGTTGGGACGAACGCCTCCGTCCGTGCGCCCCCGCTCCCCCGCCCCGTCAGCCCCCGCTGTGCTCCTTGGGCCGGTGCTCCGCCGGACCGCGCCGCACCGCGCCCGGTGCGTTCCACTCCTGCCGCTTGCGGGCCCGGTTCCTGGCCACCTCGGAGGACTCCAGCTGGTAGGGCACGGAGGTCACCATCACGCCGGGCGTGAACAGCAGCCGGCCCTTGAGCCGCAGCGCGCTCTGGTTGTGCAGGATGTGCTCGTACCAGTGGCCGACGACGTACTCCGGGATGATCACGGAGACCGCGTCCCGCGGGGACTGGGCGCGCAGGCCCTTCACGTACTCGATGATCGGCCGGGTGATCTCGCGATAGGGCGAGTCGAGGACCTTCAGCGGTACGTCTATCCCGCGCCGCTCCCACTCCTCGCGCAGCGCCTTCGTCTCGGCCGGGTCGACGTTGACGGTGAGCGCCTCCAGGGTGTCCGAGCGCATCAGCTTGGCGTAGGCCAGGGCGCGCAGGGTGGGGCGGTGGATCTTGGAGATCAGGACGACGGAGTGGACGCGGGAGGGGCGGACCAGGTCGTCGTCCGGTTCCTCGGGGGCCGAGATCTCCTCGGAGACCCGGTCGTAGTGCTTACGGATCGCGGTCATCGTGGCGTAGAAGATGCACATGCCGAGCAGCGCCACCCAGGCGCCGTGGGTGAACTTCGTGACCAGGACGACGACCAGCACCAGGCCGGTGAAGAAGGCGCCGAACGCGTTGATCGCGCGGGAGCGGATCATGTGGCTGCGCTTGGCCGGGTCCTGCTCGGTGGCCAGGTGGCGGTTCCAGTGCCGGACCATGCCGGTCTGGCTGAGCGTGAAGGACACGAACACGCCGACGATGTAGAGCTGGATCAGGCGGGTCGAGTCGGCGCCGTAGATGACCGTCAGGAGGGCGGCGGCGCCGGCGAGCAGCACGATGCCGTTGGAGAAGGCGAGGCGGTCGCCGCGGGTGTGCAGCTGGCGCGGCAGGTAGCGGTCCTGGGCGAGGATCGAGCCGAGGAGCGGGAAGCCGTTGTAGGCCGTGTTCGCCGCCAGGAAGAGGACCAGGGCGGTGGCCGCGGCGAGCACGACGAACAGGAAGCTGCCCTTGCCGAAGACGGCCTCGGCGACCTGGGAGATCACCGGGTTCTGGACATAGCCGGAGCCCAGCGCGACGCCGTTGTGGATCAGGTCGGTGGCCGGGTTCTCGGCCATGCGGACCTTGGTGACCGCGGCGAGCGCGATGATGCCGCAGAACATGGTGACGGCCAGCAGGCCCATCGCGGCCAGCGTGGTCGCCGCGTTCTTCGACTTGGGCTTGCGGAAGGCCGGGACGCCGTTGGAGATCGCCTCGACACCGGTGAGCGCCGCACAGCCGGAGGAGAAGGCGCGCAGGAGGAGGAAGACCAGGGCGAAGCCCGCCAGGCCCTGGTGCTCGGCCTTGATGTGGTAGTCCGCGGTCGGGGCGCGCATCGTGTCCCCGAGGACCAGCCCCCGAAACGCACCCCACGCGATCATGATGAAGACGCCGCCGACGAACACGTACGTCGGGATCGCGAAGAGCTTGCCGGACTCCTTCACGCCGCGCAGGTTCATCAGCGTCAGCAGCACGATCACGGTGACCGCGCAGAGCACCTTGTGCTCGACGACGAAGGGGATCGCGGAGCCGAGGTTCTCGATGCCGGAGGCGATGGAGACGGCGACGGTCAGGACGTAGTCGACGAGCAGGGCGCTGGCGACGGTGAGGCCGGCCTTGGGGCCGAGGTTGGTGGTGGCGACCTCGTAGTCGCCGCCGCCGCTCGGGTAGGCGTGGACGTTCTGCCGGTAGGAGGCGACCACCGTGAACATCAGCACGACGACCGCGACGGCGATCCAGGGGCTGAAGTGGTACGCCGACACGCCCGCGATGGACAGGACCAGCAGGACCTCCCCCGGCGCGTAGGCGACGGAGGACAGCGGGTCGGAGGCGAAGACGGGGAGTGCGATGCGCTTCGGCAGGAGTGTTTCGCCCAGCCGGTCACTGCGCAGAGCGCGCCCGATCAGGATCCGTTTGGGCACGTCGGTCAGTTTGGACACGAGAGAGGATCGTAGGCCTTCGACCTGGCAGTCCTCCAGCCGCAGTACATGATCTGCCTCCCGAGTGAAAAAGGTGACTGCTGGAACTGCGGATTCCGCGGCCTTCGCCCGATCCGTGCCTAGATGGCAGACCCCGCCTGTCTTCGCACTTCGGAGGTCCTATGCCCGCGACCGCAGAGCTGATCGGTGCCACGGTCGCCCTCGTCGGCCTCGGAATCCTCACCGCCTGGAGCGTGCGCAGCATCACTCGGCGATGAGCACGGCAGAGGGGTGCCCGGCCGGGACGGTGCGTGTGTAGCTTGGGGCTCGGTCTGAGACCCTGATGGGGCTGAGCAGTAACTTTTGGACACCGGAAGGACGGTCGTGCACATCGTCATCATGGGCTGCGGCAGAGTGGGTTCCGCTCTCGCCCAGACCCTGGAGCAACAGGGGCACACGGTCGCCGTGATCGACCAGGACCCCACCGCCTTCCGCAGGCTGGGCCCCGGATTCGGGGGCCGCCGGGTCACCGGAGTCGGCTTCGACCAGGACACCCTGCGCGAGGCGGGCATCGAGGAGGCCGGCGCCTTCGCCGCCGTCTCCAGCGGCGACAACTCGAACATCATCTCCGCGCGCGTCGCCCGCGAGATGTTCGGGGTGGAGAACGTCGCGGCCCGGATCTACGACCCCCGGCGCGCCGAGGTCTACCAGCGCCTCGGCATCCCGACCGTCGCCACCGTCCGCTGGACCGCCGACCAGATGCTGCGCCGGCTGCTGCCCTCGGGCGCCGAGCCGCTGTGGCGCGACCCCACCGGCGGGGTCCAGCTCGCCGAGGTGCACGCCTCCCCGAAGTGGGTCGGCCACAAGATCAGCAAGCTCCAGGAGGAGACCGGGGTCCGGGTCGCGTTCCTGACCCGGCTCGGCGAGGCGATGCTGCCCACCTCGCAGACGGTCCTGCAGGAGGGCGACCTGGTGCACGTGATGATGCGGACGGACGACGTCGACAAGGTCGAGGCCGCCTTCGCCGGGGGTCCGGAAGAGGAGGGCGGTCACTGATGAGGGTCGCCATTGCCGGGGCCGGTGCCGTCGGCCGCTCGATCGCGGGCGAGCTGCTGGAGAACGGCCACGAGGTCCTGCTGATCGACAAGGCCCCGACCGCCATCTCGGTCGAGCGGGTGCCGCAGGCGGAGTGGCTGCTGGCCGACGCCTGTGAGATCACCTCCCTCGACGAGGCGGCGCTGCAGCGCTGCAACGTCGTGATCGCCGCGACCGGCGACGACAAGGTGAACCTGGTCGTCTCGCTGCTCGCGAAGACGGAGTACGGCGTTCCGCGCGTCGTCGCCCGGGTCAACAACCCCAAGAACGAGTGGCTCTTCAACGAGTCCTGGGGCGTGGACGTCGCCGTCTCGACGCCGCGCCTGATGTCGGCCCTGGTGGAGGAGGCGGTGTCGGTCGGCGACCTGGTCCGGCTGCTGCGCTTCAGCCACGGCGACGCGAACCTGGTGGAGCTGACGCTGCCCGAGGAGTCGGCCCTGGCCGGCACCCAGGTCGGCGACGTGGAGTGGCCCGAGGACACCTCCCTGGTCACGATCATCCGCGGCACCCGGGTCCTCACCCCGTCCAAGGAGGACTCCCTGGAAGCGGGTGACGAGCTCCTCTTCGTGGCGGCCCAGGCCCGCGAGGAGCAGCTGGAGGACCTGCTGTCGGTACGGCGGGAGGACAGCTGACGCAGGCAGGGCACGAAGAAGGGGGCGCCCTCCGCGGGGAGGGCGCCCCCTTCTCTCGTATATGCCGTATCTGCCTACTTGCGGTGGCGTCCGCCCGAGGCCGCCTCACCGCTCTCCGCGGCCTGCGCCGCCTTGCGCTCCTCCTCGGCCTTCTCCTCGGCCTTCTCCGCCGCCTCCATCTCCGCGAACACGTCGATCGGCGCCGGCGCCTTGGCCAGGAAGACCCAGGTGAGCCAGACGGCGAGCAGGAACGGCGGGATCTTCAAGGCGACGAGCACCCAGCCGAGTTGGGCCGTGTTCGCCCACCAGTACAGCGGGAAGAGGATCGCGCACTTGGCGAGCAGGATCAGGCCCCAGGCCCAGCTGGCCTTGGCGTACGCCTTCTTGCGGCCGGGGTTGCGGGTGCGCCAGGAGAGGTTCTCCTTGAAGACCGGGCCGAGGATCAGGCCGATCAGCGGGACCCCGCACAGGGTCGTGATGATGTACGCCAGCGCCAGGCCCAGCGTGTAGAGCATGCCGGGGAGGTAGAAGTCCTTGGCGTTGCCGGTCATCATCGCGAAGACGACGCCGAAGACGACGCCGAAGACACCGCTGAAGGCGTGCTTGACGGTGTCCCGCATGGCGAGGCGGACCACGACCAGCACCACCGAGACCGCGAGGGCGGCGATCGCCGACCAGTGCAGGTCCTTGTTGATGGTGAAGATCGTGACGAAGAGCAGGCCGGGCAGGACCGTCTCGACCATGCCCCGGACACCGCCGAACGCCTCGAAGAGCGCGGCCTCGGTCACCGCCCGCGCGTCTTCCGCCCGGGCGTCCGCCGTCTGCGTGTCTTCGGTCGGCTTGTCGAGCGACGTCACCGGCTACTCCCTACCGAGGGGTCTCAGTTCGTACTTGGGATTGAACAGCACCCGGCGGCCCCGGCTCAGCGAGATCCGGCCCGATGCGATCAGCCTGCGCCCCGGTTCTATGCCCACGATGGAACGCCTGCCGAGCCATACCACGTCCAGCGCGGCGGAGCCGTCGAACAGCTCGGCCTCCAGGGCCGGGACTCCGGCGCGCGGCCGCAGGGTGACCGTGCGCAAGGTACCAGTAACGGTGACGATCTGCCGGTCGTGGCAGTCACCGATCCGGATGCAGCCCGTGGTGTCGGCGTCCTCGCGCAGCTCCTCCGACTCCAGGTCCTCCTGCGACGAGGAGAGCCGGTCGAGCATGCGCCGGAACCGGCCGACCGGCTTTTCGGAACGAGGAACAGCACTCATGTCTGAAGCGTACCGGGGCACACCGACACCGCCGTAGTCCAGCTCACTTAGCGACCCGCCTCACTCCTCGGACCGGCTCGCTGCCCGAACCGGATCACTTCTCGAACCGGTACCCCATTCCCGGCTCCGTGATGAAGTGCTTCGGGTGCGACGGGTCCGCCTCCAGCTTCCGGCGCAGCTGTGCCATGTACACGCGCAGGTAGTTGGTCTCCGTCCCGTACGACGGCCCCCACACCTCCTGCAGCAACTGCTTCTGGCTGACCAGCCGCCCGGTGTTGCGCACCAGCACCTCCAGGAGGTGCCATTCGGTCGGGGTGAGCCGGACGTCCCGGCCGGCCCGGTTGACCTTCTTGGCGGCCAGGTCGACGGTGAACCCCTCGGTCTCCACCAGGACGTCGTCCTCGCCGCCCCCGGCGACGGGCTCGGCGCGGCGTACGGCGGCCCGCAGCCGGGCCAGCAGCTCGTCCATGCCGAAGGGCTTGGTGACGTAGTCGTCGGCGCCGGCGTCGAGCGCCTCGACCTTCTCGTCGGAGGAGTGGCGGGCGGAGAGGACCAGGATCGGCACCCGGGTCCAGCCGCGCAGCCCCCTGATCACCTCGACGCCGTCCATGTCGGGCAGGCCGAGGTCGAGGACGACCACGTCGGGGTGGCGGGAGGCGGCCAGCTCGAGGGCGGTACGGCCGTCGGGGGCCGCGTCGACCTCGTACTTGCGCGCCTTGAGGTTGATCACGAGGGCGCGCACGATCTGCGGCTCGTCGTCGACCACGAGCACACGGGTCATGAGGGCGTCCTTTCCGGTTCTGCCAAGGGTTCCGCCACGGCTCGCGCCGCTTCGGTGACCGATCCTGCCGCGCGGAGGCTGAGGACCATGGTGAGCCCGCCGCCGGGCGTGTCCTCGGCGTTCAGGGTGCCGCCCATCGCCTCCGCGAAGCCCCGGGCGACCGCGAGCCCGAGTCCGACCCCGGCGCCGCGCGGAGCGTCACCGTAGCGCTGGAAGGGCTCGAATATGCGCTCCTTGGCCTCGTCGGGCACGCCGGGCCCGCGGTCCACGATCCGTACCTCCACCCGGTCCGCGATGGCGCTGGCGGAGACCAGCACGGGCCGGTCGGGCGGGCTGTACTTGACGGCGTTCTCGACCAGGTTGGCCACCGACCGCTCCAGGAGCCCGGCGTCGGCCTCGACCATCGGCAAGGTCTCGGGGACGTCCAGGTCCACGCTGCCGTCCGGTACCCCGACCAGCGCCATCGGGACCACCTCGTCGAGGTCGGTCTCGTGGACGATCGGGGTGACGGTGCCGGTCTGCAGCCGGGACATGTCGAGGAGGTTGCCGACGAGGTGGTCGAGGCGGTCGGCACCCTCCTCGATGCCTTCGAGGAGCTCCGCCCGGTCCTCCTCGGACCACTCGACGTCGTCCGAGCGCAGCGACGTGACCGCCGCCTTGATCCCGGCCAGCGGTGTGCGCAGATCGTGGCTGACGGCGGCCAGCAGGGCGGTGCGGATCCGGTTGCCCTCGGCGAGCGCGCGGGCCTGCTCGGCCTCCTCCTGGAGGCGTCTGCGGTCCAGGACGACGACCGCCTGCGCGGCGAAGGCGGCCAGCACCCGGCGGTCCTCGGCGGGCAGCACCCGGCCGGTCAGCGCGAGGGCCATGTGGTCGCCTATCGGCATGTCGACGTCGGCGTCCTCGGGCCGCTCCAGAGCGGGCCCGAACCCGGCGCGGCCCGCGCAGCTCCACGGCTCGACGTCGCCCGCCCGCTCCAGGAGGGCGGCGGACTCCATGCCGAAGGTCTCGCGGACCCGTTCGAGCAGCTCCTCCAGGCTGGTCTCGCCGCGCAGCACGTTGCCGGCCAGGAAGGAGAGGATCTCCGACTCGGCGCGCAGCCGGGCCGCCTGGTGGGTGCGGCGGGCCGCGAGGTCCACCACCGAGGCGACGGACAGCGCGACCCCGAAGAAGATCACGATGGCCACGATGTTCTTCGGGTCGGCGATGGTCAGCCGGTGCAGGGGCGGGGTGTAGAAGTAGTTCAGCAGCAGCGATCCGAAGGCCGCCGAGGCCAGCGCCGGGAAGAGCCCGCCGAGCAGCGCGGCCGCGACCGTGAGGGTCAGGAAGAGCAGCATGTCGTTGGCGAGGCCGAGATCGACGGTGTTCAGCAGCACCGCCATGACGGCCGGGCCGGCCAGTCCGACCAGCCAGCCCGCGATGATCCGGCCCCGCCCGAGCCGGGCGCCCCGGGCCACCGGCAGTCCGCGGCCCTTGCCGGCCTCGCCGTGGGTGACGATGTGGACGTCCAGGTCGGGTCCGGACTCGCGGGCGACGGTGGCGCCGACGCCGGGTCCGAGGACGTACTGCCAGGCCTTGCGGCGCGAGGAGCCGAGCACGATCTGGGTGGCGTTCACACCGCGGGCGAAGTCGAGCAGGGCCGCGGGGATGTCCTCGCCGACGACCTGGTGGAAGGTGCCGCCGAGGTCCTCGACGAGGGTGCGCTGGACGGCGAGCTCCTTCGGGGAGGCCGAGGTCAGGCCGTCGCTGCGGGAGATGTAGACCGCGAGCACCTCGCCGCCGGCGCCCTTCTCCGCCAGCCGGGCCGCCCGCCGGATCAGGGTCCGCCCCTCGGGACCGCCGGTGAGCCCGACCACGATCCGCTCCCGTGAGCCCCAGATCGCCGACACCTGGTGCTCACTGCGGTACTGCTTCAGGTACTCGTCGACCCGGTCGGCCACCCACAGCAGCGCCAGCTCGCGCAGGGCGGTGAGGTTGCCCGGCCGGAAGTAGTTCGACAGGGCCGCGTCGACCTTGTCCGACTGGTAGATGTTGCCGTGCGCCATGCGCCGGCGCAGCGCCTGGGGCGACATGTCGACCAGCTCGATCTGGTCCGCGCGCCGTACCACCTCGTCGGGCACCGTCTCGCGCTGGCGCACCCCCGTGATGGACTCGACGACGTCGCCGAGCGATTCCAGGTGCTGGATGTTGACGGTCGAGATCACGTCGATGCCGGCGGCCAGCAGTTCCTCGACGTCCTGCCAGCGCTTGGCGTTGCGGGAGCCGGGGATGTTGGTGTGGGCGAGTTCGTCCACCAGGGCGACGGCGGGGGCCCGGCGCAGTACGGCGTCCACGTCCATCTCCGTGAACAGGGCGCCCCGGTACTCGAGCTCCTTGCGCCCGATCTGCTCCAGGCCGTGCAGCATCACCTCGGTGCGCGGCCGGTCGTGGTGCTCGACGAAGGCGACCACGCAGTCGGTGCCCCGCTCCACCCGCCGGTGCGCCTCGGAGAGCATGGCGTAGGTCTTGCCGACGCCCGGTGCCGCACCGAGATAGATCCGAAGCCTGCCGCGTGCCATGGTTCCCATTGTCTTCCTGCAACTGCCGCCTACGCAGCGTCGACCTTACGGCCAACAATCCGGGCGAACGGGGCAGGGGGCCCGGCAGCGGGCATCTTTGACGCAACCCTGATGGGCGCCGGTACCGCGGGTCCGGCGCCCATCACCGTGCACGTCAGTTGGGGTTGTCGCCGTGGGTGAGGGTCTCCCAGGCGACGAAGAGGTTGTTGCTGCCCGCGGGGCGGTTGTTCAGGGTGAGCGTCTGGGTGTTGGTCATGGCGATGCCCAGGCGGTTGTGGAGGGCGTTGTAGCCGACCTCGGTGACGGGTCCGAGCCCGAGGTTGAGGGAGCCGCCGCAGAGCCAGCTGGGGACGGCGGTGCCCAGCTGGTACTTGGCCTGGAAGCCGAGCGCCTGGCGCAGCCGCTCGCCGACGTCCGTGCCGTACAGGTCCTCGCCCTGGATCCGGCTGGTCTCGGCGACGTGCGAGATCGCGGAGATGCCGTACCCGGTGTGCGTGAAGTCCCGGCAGGTCTCCTGGGTGAGGCCGGTGACGAAGGTGGACTGGCCCTGCCAGTAGGAGACGATCTTGGCGGTGGTGTCCAGGTTCTGGCTGGGCACGGTCTTCGGCACCGACCCGTCGGAGGCCAGGTAGACGTAGGCGGCCGTGCGGGTGCGGAACTTGGCCATGGCCGTGTCGTACGACGTCTTGTCCTCCAGGAAGACGGAGATGCCGACGGCGGCCTCCATCATCGACAGCTCCCAGTTGCCGTTGGAGTTGGAGCCCTTGATGACGGTGGGGAGGTAGACGTTGCGCAGCATGGTGGCGAAGCGGGCCTCGTTCGCCCAGGTGCCGGTGTACGTGTACCTGATGATCTCGGCGGCCTTGGGCCAGGAGGAGCCCGCCCAGCCGGTCTGGAGGGGCGCGTTGCTGTTGGTGTGGCTGGTGATGGTGGCCGACCAGGCGTCCATGATCTGGATGGCCTTCTGGGCGTAGCGGGCGTCCTTGGTGATGTACCAGGCGAGGGCGTCGGTGTAGGCGGCGATCGCGTCCTCGCGCTCGTCGGTGCAGCCGTAGTTGGGGTTCGAGTACGAGCCGCACTCGACCGTCGCCCAGGGTGTGGGGGTGCGGTTCAGGTCGGCGTACTTGCTCGCCATCATCTGGTCGTAGGCCGCTTTCCAGGGCTGGGCGCCGGCCAGCACCTCGGTGCGGGCGAAGTCCAGCTGGGCCTTGGAGACGGTGACCCCGGGGTGCACGAAGGTGCTGGGGGCCGAGTGGGCGGCGGGGGCCGTGAAGACGCCCAGGAGCAGAGCTCCCGCGGCCGCGAGCAGGGGGATACGACGCACAGCGACTCCGTTCTCGTATGTGAACGTGGAGCGCCTCTGTGAACGTAGGCGTGAATCGAGACCGTAGGTACGGACCAGACTTCCGTCAAGGTGTGAAGTAAGCAGGAGTCATTCACACCGGAGCACCCGGGCATGTGAAAGGGCCGCACCCCGGTGTGGGGTACGGCCCTCGTCGCCTGCCCGTTCCGCTACCGGACCTCGGTGATCTCCGGCCCGCGCTGGAGCTGGCCCATGCCGCCGGAGAAGCGCGAGGACTCCTCCTGCTGGACGCCCTCGGGGACCATCTGGGCGTCGTTGGGGAGCTTCAGGACGATCGGGTCGCGGGGCGCCATCGGGCCCTCGCCGCGGACCACGACGGTGTCCCGGAAGATCTGCTCCAGGAGTCCGGCCGCCTGCGGCTGCACCGCGCCCTGCCCGGAGATCACCCCGCGCAGGAACCAGCGGGGGCCGTCCACACCGACGAACCGCACGACCTGGAAGCCGCCCGTGCCGTCCGGCAGCTGCACCGGCACCTGGGCGCGCAGCTCCCAGCCCAGCGGCCCCTCGACCTCGTCGACGATGCCGCCCTGCTGGGTGATGCCGGTCGCGATCTCCTCGCGGACCTCGCCCCAGATGCCCTCGCGCTTGGGCGCGGCGAAGGCCTGCAGCTGGACGGCGCTGTCGCGGAGCACGACGGTCGCCGCGACGATCGCGTCGCCCGCGACCTCGACCCGGAGTTCCATGCCGTCCACGCCGGGCACGAACAGACCGCCCAGGTCCACCCGGCCCTCGCCGGGCTCGCGCACCTCGGTGTCGTCCCACGGCCCGTCGGGCCGGGGCTCCGGCTCCAGACGAACGCGCTCGCGCTCGCCCTCTTCCTCGTCCGCCTCGGTGTCGACGCTGTCGACGACCTGCTCGGCCTCGCCGGCCGCGTCCTCGGCGGCACCCTTCTTCTTGCGACGTCCGAACACGTCACTGTCCTTCCCGGTCGGATACGACCGAAGCGTATCGATTCCCACCTGTCCGACCGCCCTCGGCGGCCTGACCGCTTGTGCCGCTCACGTCGCCCACCGCGGCATGACCGCCGGTGGACCCGAAGCCCCCCTCGGCCCGCGCCGAGTCGGGAAGTTCCGCCACCTCCTGGAAGCGGACCCTCTCGACCTGCTGGACGACCAGTTGGGCGATCCGGTCGAAGCGCTCGAACCGCACCACCTCGCGCGGGTCGAGATTCACCACGATCACCTTGATCTCCCCACGGTACCCGGCATCAATCGTCCCCGGGGCATTCACGAGGGCCACACCGCATCGGGCGGCGAGCCCCGAGCGGGGGTGCACGAAGGCCGCGTACCCCTCCGGGAGGGCGATCGACACTCCCGTGGGCAGCACGGCCCGTTCCCCCGGCTTCAGCTCGCACACCTCCGTGGTGCGCAGATCGGCCCCGGCATCGCCGGGGTGCTCGTACGCCGGAAGCGGTACGTCGGGGTCGACGCGGCGCACGAGGACGCCGAGCGGGCTCGCCGAGCGGGCCGGGGTCACTGGACTTGCGGAGTTCACGGATTCACCTCGAAGGCGCGGGCGCGCCGGGCCTGGTCGGGGTCCTTCATGGCGGCCTGGATCTCTTCCTGGCGGCCGTTGTCGACGAAGTGCTCGACCGGGACCTCGATGAAGAGGGCCTCGGCACGGACGGCGACGGGTCCCGTGGGGCCGTCCATGCGTCCGGTGGCGGTCGAGTAGATCTTCCGGCCGGCCACGGCGACCACCTCGGCCGCCAGGTGGAGGGTGGTGCCGACGGGCACGGGCCGCACGAAGTCGGTCTCCAGCCGTCCGGTCACGGCGATCTTCCGCAGCAGCCAGTTGAGCGAGCCCAGCGTCTCGTCGAGGGCGGTGGCGAGCACGCCGCCGTGCGCGAGGCCCGGGGCGCCCTGGTGGGCGGGGCGCACGGTGAACTCGGCGGTGAGGGAGACGCCCTCGCCGGCCCGTGCCTCCAGGTGCAGCCCGTGGGACTGCCCGTGACCACACCCGAAACAGTGTTCGTAGTGTGCACCGATGAGCTGACCGGGCGCGGGCGCGTCGGGGTGCCGCTCCGGTTTCCGGGCACTGGCGGGAGGCTGAAGAGCTGCGGAACTACCACTCACAGGCGCAGACCTTACCCGCGCGTCCAGTGAATCCGGACACCGTGCCAAGCTTGGCTCCATGCAGCTCTCCGCGACCCCGTACGAAGAACGCCTGACCGCCCCCCGGTCCTGGTGGTTCCTCAGCTTCCTGATCGGCGTCTCGTTCGCCCTGGTCCTGCTGCCGTTCGGCACCCTGCCGATGCTGGGCGGCCTGGTCGGCGGCACCGCGGCGGCGGCGGTGGTGGCCAGCTCGTACGGCTCCCCGCGCATCCGGGTCGTCGGCGACTCGCTGATCGCGGGCGAGGCGCGGATCCCGGTGTCGGCCCTGGGCTCGTCGGAGGTCCTGGACCCGGACGAGGCGCGCGCCTGGCGCACCTACAAGGCCGACGTCCGCGCCTTCCTCCTGCTGCGCTCCTACATCCCGAGGGCCCTGCGCGTGGAGGTCACGGACCCGGAGGACCCGACGCCGTACCTGTACCTGTCGACCCGGGAGCCGGAGGCCCTGGCGGCGGCGATCGAGGCGGCGAAGACCCCGAAGGGGTAAGCGCCCCCACCGGAAGTGCCACGATCTGCCGTCTGCCGACTGCGGCGCCGTCGTGGCTGGTCGCGCAGTTCCCCGCGCCCCTTCGGGGCGCTGCCGAACCGCGGAGCGCTGAACGCCCGCGTCCCCGGAACGGCCGTCAGCCCCCGAAGTCCTCCGGCAGCTCGGCGATCGGCAGCGGCTCCGCCGGCTTCTCCAGCGGCGGCAGCTCCGGCAGTTCCTCCCACGGCACCTGGATCTTTCTCAGGTCCGCCCGGATGCGCGCCGCGAGTTTTCTGGTGTCCCTGCGGTTCATGACCGCTCCCACCGCGGCACCCACCATGAACGGCATCAGGTTGGGCAGGTCCCGCACCACCCGCTTCATGATCTGCTGACGCAGCTCGCGCTTCATCTGGCCCCCGAGGGCCGTGTTGATCGTCGACGGCTTCATCACGTCGATCCCGCGCTCCCCCGACCAGGAGGACAGATAGGCGGTGCTGCGGGCCTTCAGGTTCCCCGGCGGCCGCACGCCGTACACCTCGTGGAGCTCGGCGATCAGCTTCAGCTCGATCGCCGCGACCCCGGTGATCTCGGCGGCCAGCTCGGTCGGCATGGCCGGCGGCACCGGCAGCATCGCGGCCGCCCCGACACCGGCCCCGACCGCCGAGGTCGCGCCCGCCGCGCCCGCCACCAGCTTGTCGGCGAGCTGCTCGGGCCCGAGACCCGGGAACTGCCGGCGCAGGGACGCGAGGTCACGTACGGGGACACGCGGGGCGATCTCGATGATCCGGTCCGCGAGGTACGCCAGCCCCGCTTTAGCGCGGCTGCCGCCCTTACGGGCGCCTTCCCGGGCCATGTCCACGGCCTTGTCGCGGATGACCGCGGCCCGTCGCCGGGCGACGGGCGCGGGCTGGTCCGCCGACACCGGGAGGTCACCCCGGCCGGCCGCCGGTTCGAGCGAGGCTCCCGGTTCGGATGAGCCCCGCTCGTCGTCACGCGCACGTGGGCCGTCGGACGGCCCAGAGTCCGCTCCCGGCAGCGGGAAGCGGCGCTTCCGAGGTGGGGTCGAGCCAGTCATGCCCGACCCGCCCTCAGTCGCAGTCGCGGCAGATCGGCTGACCGTTCTTCTCCCGGGCCAGCTGGCTGCGGTGGTGCACCAGGAAGCAGCTCATGCAGGTGAACTCGTCCTGCTGCTTGGGCAGCACCCGGACGGCCAGCTCCTCGTTCGAGAGGTCCGCGCCGGGCAGCTCCAGGCCTTCGGCGGCCTCGAACTCGTCGACGTCCACCGAGGACGTTGACTTGTCGTTCCGCCGGGCCTTCAGTTCTTCAAGACTGTCCGAGTCGACGTCGTCGTCGGTCTTGCGTGGAGTGTCGTAATCGGTTGCCATGTCGCTCTCCCCCTCTGGGTGTCTGCGGTGTCTCCAGCGCACGTAACGCGTGAGAGGCCGGACTTGTGCCCGACCCGAGGCGGAGATTTTGCCTCACATCAAGGTCTGTTACTCAATCGACACCCAACCGGACCCCTCAAGAGTGATCAGGTTGAATGGCGATGGGGACCGTACACGGTCCTGCCGGGGCACTTCAAAGGCGCCTCACCCTGTACTTCCCGTGATCAAGACCCCTGAAAACAGGGATTTTCCCGGCTTTATTCCCCTAGTCATGATCACAGAGAGTAGATGGCCGGAAATCCGCCCTTGTGATCGATCACACACGGGGGAATGTGCCGCGCCGCTGGAAAATTCAGCGCAAAGCGAACATCCCCCGCGTGTGTCGCGATCTTGTAACGGCGTCAGACCGGCAGCGTGACCCGCATCACGAGACCGCCGCCCTCGCGAGGCTGGGCCGCAATGTACCCGCCGTGCGCCCGGGCCACCGACCGCACGATGGACAGGCCGAGGCCGACGCCCTTGTCGCTGCCCGTGCGCTCGGTACGGAGCCGCCTGAAGGGCTCGAACAGGTTGTCGATCTCGTACGCCGGCACCACCGGCCCGGTGTTCGAGACGGACAGCACCGCCTGCCCGTGCTGGATCTCCGTGTCGACCTCGACCCAGCCGTCCTCGGGCACGTTGTAGCGCACCGCGTTCTGCAGCAGGTTCAGGGCGACCCGCTCCAGCAGCACGCCGTTGCCCTGCACCACCGCCGGCTTCCGCACGCCCCGGATCGTCACGCCCTTGGCCTCCGCCTCGGCGTGCACCTGGTCGACGGCCTGGGAGGCCACCTCGGCCAGGTCGACCGGCTTGCGCTCGACGATCTGGTTGTCGCTGCGGGCGAGCAGCAGCAGGCCCTCCACGAGCTGCTCGCTGCGCTCGTTGGTGGCCAGCAGGGTCTTGCCGAGCTGCTGCAGCTCCATGGGCGCGCCCGGGTCCGAGAGGTGCACCTCCAGGAGCGTGCGGTTGATCGCCAGGGGCGTGCGCAGCTCGTGGGAGGCGTTGCCGACGAAGCGCTGCTGGGCGGTGAAGGCCCGCTGCAGCCGTTCCAGCATGTCGTCGAAGGTGTCCGCGAGCTCCTTCAGCTCGTCGTCCGGGCCGTCCAGCTCGATCCGGCGGGACAGGTCCGAGCCGGCCACCGCGCGGGCGGTGCGGGTGATCCGGCCGAGCGGGGACAGCACCCGGCCGGCCATCGCGTAGCCGAACGCGAAGGCGATCACGGCCAGGCCCAGCAGGGCCAGCAGCGAGCGGCTCAGCAGGTCGTCCAGGGCCGCCTGGCGCTGGTGGTCCACGCACTGGGCGATCGCGGCGTTGAATTCCGTGATCGGCACGTTGGGCATGCCGGTGATCGCCGCGCACTTGTCGCTGGAGACCTTGATGTCGGAGCCGCTGACGATCTTGAAGAACGGCTGGTTTCCGGTGCTGATCGCCTGCGCGGCCAGCAGGTAGATGATCGACAGCAGCAGGATGCCGGCGATCAGGAACATGCCGCCGTACAGCAGGGTGAGCCGTATCCGGATGGTCGGGCGCAGCCACGGCAGGACCGGCTGCGGCCTTCTGGGGTCCCAGGTGGGCTTGGGGGGCGCCTGTGGGGGCGCGGGAGTCGTGGCCACGGTCATCAGATCCGGTATCCCGAGCCGGGGACGGTGACGATCACCGGGGGCTCACCGAGCTTGCGGCGCAGGGTCATCACGGTCACGCGCACGACGTTGGTGAAGGGGTCCGTGTTCTCGTCCCAGGCCTTCTCCAGGAGCTGCTCGGCGCTGACCACCGCGCCCTCGCTGCGCATCAGCACCTCCAGGACGGCGAACTCCTTCGGCGCGAGCTGGACCTCCTTGCCGTCGCGGAAGACCTCGCGGCGGTTCGGGTCGAGCTTGATGCCGGCGCGCTCCAGGACGGGCGGCAGCGGGACGCTGGTACGGCGGCCGAGGGCGCGCACGCGCGCGATGAGCTCACTGAAGGCGAAGGGCTTGGGGAGGTAGTCGTCGGCACCGATCTCCAGGCCCTCGACGCGGTCGCTGACGTCACCGGAAGCGGTCAGCATCAGCACGCGGGTGGGCATGCCGAGCTCGACGATCTTGCGGCAGACGTCGTCGCCGTGCACCAGGGGGAGGTCGCGGTCGAGGACGACCACGTCGTAGTCGTTGACGCCGATGCGCTCCAGGGCGGCCGCACCGTCGTACACGACGTCGACGGCCATGGCCTCCCGGCGCAGTCCGGTGGCCACCGCATCGGCGAGCAGTTGCTCGTCCTCGACGACGAGTACGCGCACGTCGCTTGTCCTTCCTCTGTCCACTCGCGTAGCGCGCACCGGCGCACGCGGGCAGGGTTCTCCGTGGGGTGTGACCTCCATCCTGCCCTTTTCGGCCATAAGTCGGCAGTAAGACAGGGACCCCGGCAGTCGGATCGGAGGCCGCCGGGCGGGAATGCGAGATTTTCTCCTGCGGTTGAGGTTTCCACGGAGGGGAGCGGGGGGAGGACGGCATGTACACCCCGCGATCACGCTCTGCATGTGCCGCAGCACCATGCGGTACGTACACCGCCGCTACAGCAGAGTGGACGATGGGGGTGTCCGGCACCGTCGCCGCCCGGCTGGGCAGCGCTGGGCACCCGCAAGAGACGTGATCGCCCCTTCTGAACGGCACACCCCCGTGCCACCGACCCACGACCCAGGACGAGGGGGCGCAGCATGGACGCATTCACCGCAGGACTTCTGCAGCGCATAAAGGCGACCGAGTCCGACATCACGAGGGCTCGTGACGAGGGTGACGACTTCCTCGTCGAAGTGGAACAGGCCGAGCTCGACGACCTGCGCCGCCTCGCAGCCGAACACGGTGTGGAAGTCGGCGCGACCAGCGTCTGACAGTCCCGCAGCAGGACACCACGAGAACAGGGCCCCGGCGAATCCAGCGCCGGGGCCCTGCTCGTACCTGATCCATTCCCACCGCAACGGCGTTCGATTCCTGCCGACCGGCAGGACAAGGGATCTTTTTCGCGAGATCGGCCCGCCGACGTCCGTCATCATCTTTCTTTTCCCGCCGGCACGGCGCCAAGCCACGACGGCGGTCTCCGGCGGTGCCGAAGCACCCTCCGCCCACGCGGGCGGCGTTCCCTCAGGCGTCCTCAGTCGTGCCAGGCTCCGAAGTCCTCCAGGAGGCGCTGGAGGGACTCGAAGACACCCGGGGTGCCGGCGACCGTCAGATCGCGGGACAGGGGCTCTCCGGGGCGTCCACCGGTGCGGGCGCCGGCCTCGCGGGCGATCAGGTCCCCCGCTCCCCAGTCCCACGCGTTCAGCCCGCGCTCGAAGTAGCCGTCCAGCCGGCCGCACGCCACGTCGCAGAGGTCGATCGCCGCGGAACCGCTGCGCCGGATGTCGCGGAGCAGCGGGATCAGCCGGGCCGCGACCTCGGCCTGGTGGGTGCGGACCTCGGTGACGTAGTTGAAGCCGGTCGACACCAGGGCCTGGTCCAGCGGCGGCGCCGGACGGCAGCGCAGCTCCCGCTCGCCCTCCCACGCCCCGGTCGCCCAGGCCCCACCGCCGCGTACCGCGTGGTACGTCTCGCCCCGCATCGGGGCCGCCACGACGCCGGCCACGGTCTCCCCGTCCTGCTCGGCGGCGATGGAGACCGCCCAGGTCGGCAGCCCGTACAGGTAGTTGACGGTGCCGTCGAGCGGGTCGATCACCCAGCGCACGCCGCTCGTGCCCTGCGTGGACGCGCCCTCCTCGCCGAGGAAGCCGTCGTCGGGACGGTGACCGGCGATCAGGTCGGTGATCAGTTTCTCCGCCGCGATGTCCATCTCGGTCACGACGTCGATCGGGCTGGACTTGGTCCGGGCCACGGAGAGGTCGGCCGGGCGGCCGTCCCGCAGCAGCTCGCCCGCGCGGGCGGCCGCCTCCCGGGCGAGCTTCAGGAGGTCGGTGTGCAGGGCGTCGGTCACGGGGCTCCTCACGCGTAGGGGCTGTCGGCGCCGGCCGCGGCGGGGCGGAGCGCGCGGGCCGGGCAGCAGCCGACCGGGCAGAGGTCGTGGCTCGCGCCGAGCGTGCCCAGAGCGCACGGCGTGACCTCCCGCCCGCTCTCCACGGCGGCGCGCTCCAGGACCAGCTCGCGGATCGCGGCGGCGAACCGCGGGTCGTCCCCGACGGTCGCGGACCGGCGGACCGGCAGACCCAGCCCCTCCGCCTTGGCCGTGGCCTCCGTGTCGAGGTCGTAGAGGACCTCCATGTGGTCGGAGACGAACCCGATGGGGGCCATGACGACGGCCGGGGCCCCGGCGCCGTGCAGCGCCTCCAGGTGGTCACAGATGTCCGGCTCCAGCCACGGGATCTGCGGGGCGCCGGAGCGGGACTGGTAGACGAGCCGCCAGGGGTGGTCGATGCCGGTGCGCTCGCGGACCGCGGCGGCGATCAGTTCGGCCACGTCCAGGTGCTCCTCGACGTACGCGCCGCCCTCGCCGTGCGTCTCGACCGGGCCGGAGGTGTCGGCGGACGCGGTCGGGATGGAGTGGGTCGTGAACGCGATGTGGGCGCCCGCGCGGACGTCCTCGGGGAGGTCGGCGAGGGACGCGAGGACCCCGTCGATCATCGGGTCGAGGAAGCCGGGGTGGTTGAAGTAGTGCCGCAGCTTGTCGATCTCGGGGAGTTCGAGGCCCTCGGCCTCCAGCGCGGCCAGCGAGTCGGCGAGGTTCTCGCGGTACTGGCGGCAGCCCGAGTAGGAGGCGTAGGCGCTGGTGGCGAGCACCAGGATGCGGCGGCGGCCGTCGGCGACCATCTCACGCAGGGTGTCCGTGAGGTACGGCGCCCAGTTGCGGTTGCCCCAGTAGACCGGCAGGTCCAGGCCGTGCTCGGCGAAGTCCTTGCGCAGGGCGTCCAGCAGGGCGCGGTTCTGGTCGTTGATCGGGCTGACCCCGCCGAACAGGAAGTAGTGCTGCCCGACTTCCTTGAGACGTTCCTTCGGGATACCGCGCCCGCGCGTCACGTTCTCCAGGAACGGGACCACGTCGTCCGGGCCTTCCGGGCCGCCGAAGGAGAGCAGGAGCAGGGCGTCGTAGGGGGTGGCATCGAGCGCGTCTGGCATGAGCCGATCCTGCCACCCGGCACTGACGGCCCGGAAACAGGAGCATGAAGAGTCGGATTCGGGAGGTTTATCCCCGGTACCCGGCGGGTGCAGGACGGCCACCTCACTCGTAAGCTGTATCAGCCGCAATCACGCCTTACCTCGTACATCTGTCGGAGACCACCGTGCCCAGCCCCTATCGCGCCCTGTTCGCCGCCCCCGGCAGCAAGGGCTTCTCCGCCGCGGGCTTCGTCGGCCGGATGCCGCTGTCCATGATGGGCATCGGCGTGGTCACGATGATCTCCCAGCTCAGCGGTCGGTACGGGCTCGCGGGTGCGCTGTCGGCCACCATGGCACTGTCCGCCGCCGCGATCGGGCCGCAGGTGTCCCGGCTGGTCGACCGGCACGGCCAGCGCCGCGTCCTGCGCCCCGCGACCCTGCTCGCGCTGGCGGCCGCGGCCGGACTGCTGTTCGCCGCGCACTACGGGTGGCCGGACTGGGTGCTGTTCGTGTGCGCCGCCGGGATCGGCGCGGTGCCGAGCCTGGGCGCGATGATCCGGGCCCGTTGGGCCGCCCTCTACCGGGGCACCCCGCAGCTGCACACCGCCTACTCGTTCGAGTCCGTCGTCGACGAGGTGTGCTTCATCTTCGGGCCGATCCTCTCCATCGGCCTGTCCACGACCTGGTTCCCGGAGTCGGGCCCGCTGCTGGCCGCCGGCTTCCTCGCCGCCGGCGTCTTCTGGCTGACCGCCCAGCGGGCCACCGAGCCCGAGCCGCACCCGCGTGACCGCCACGGCGGCGGTTCGGCGCTGCGTGCGCCCGGTCTCCAGGTGCTGGTGGCGACCTTCGTGGCCACCGGAGCCATCTTCGGGGCGGTCGACGTGGTGACCGTCGCCTTCGCCGACGAACGCGGCCACAAGGCCGCATCCAGCATCGTCCTGGCGCTGTACGCGGCGGGTTCCTGCGTGGCCGGGGTGGTCTTCGGGCTCATGCGGTTCGGGGGGAAGCCGGAACGCCGGTGGCTGCTGGGCATATGCGCGATGGCCGTGAGTATGATCCCCCTCCTACTGGTCGGAAACTTGCCGCTTCTGGCCGTGGCGCTGTTCGTTGCGGGCCTGTCCATCGCACCGACGATGATCACGACGATGTCCCTCATCGAAAAGCACGTACCTCGCGCGAAACTCACCGAGGGCATGACCTGGGTGAGCACCGGCCTCGCGGTCGGGGTGGCGCTCGGCTCCTCGGTCGCCGGCTGGGTGATCGACGCGGCCGGCGCCCGTGCCGGGTACGGGGTTCCGGCCGTGTCCGGAGCCGTCGCGGTCGCGGTCGGTTTCCTCGGGTACCGCCGGCTCAGCAGGCCGGTCACGGGTCGGGGAGGCACCGTTGAGCAGTACAGCGAGCGGGAAGAGCGGCACGTGGCGTAACTGGGGAGGGAATGTCACCGTCCGCCCCGCGCGGGAGGTGACGCCCGCCTCCGTGGACGAGCTGGCGGCGGCCGTACGGCAGGCGGCGGAGGACGGCCTGAAGGTGAAGGCGGTCGGCAGCGGCCACTCCTTCACCGCGATCGCCGCGACCGACGGTCTCTCGATCCGCCCTCAACTGTTGACGGGCATCCGCAACATCGACCGTAAGGCCATGACCGTCACGGTCGAGGCCGGTACGCCGCTCAAGAGACTCAATGTGGCCCTGGCCCGCGAGGGACTCTCGCTGACCAACATGGGCGACATCATGGAGCAGACGGTCTCCGGAGCCACCAGCACCGGCACCCACGGCACCGGCCGCGAGTCCGCCTCGCTCGCCGCGCAGATCAGGGAACTCGAACTGGTCACCGCCGACGGCTCGGTGCTCACCTGCTCGGAGAAGGAGAACCCGGAGATATTCGCGGCCGCGCGGGTCGGCCTCGGCGCGCTGGGCATCGTCACCGCGATCACGTTCGCGGTAGAACCGGTCTTCCTCCTCACGGCCCGCGAGGAACCGATGGCCTTCGACCGGGTGCTGGCCGAGTTCGACCAACACAGCACGGAGAACGAGCACTTCGAGTTCTACTGGTTCCCGCACACCGCGTCGACGAACACCAAGCGCAACAACCGCAGCGCGGGCCCGCCCCAGCCGGTGGGGCAGCTGGCCGGCTGGTTCGACGACGAGTTCGTCGCCAACGGCCTCTGGCAGGCGGTGAACATGGTCGGCCGCGCGGTGCCCGCGACCATTCCGTCCATCGCGCGGATCTCCACCCGCGCCTGGTCCGCCCGGACCTTCACCGACATCCCTTACAAGGTCTTCACCTCGCCCCGCCGGGTGCGGTTCGTCGAGATGGAGTACGCCGTCCCGCGCGAAGCCCTGGTGGACACCCTGCGCGAACTGAAGGCCATGGTCGACCGGTCGGACCTCAGGATCAGTTACCCGGTCGAGGTCCGCACCGCGCCCGCCGACGACATCGCCCTGTCCACCGCGTCCGCCCGGGACAGCGCCTACATCGCCGTGCACATGTTCCGGGGCACGCCGTACCAGGCGTACTTCACCGCCGCCGAGCGCATCTTCACCGCGCACGAGGGCCGCCCGCACTGGGGCAAGGTGCACACCCGGGACGCCGGCTACTTCGCCGAGGTCTACCCGCGCTTCGGCGAGTTCACGGCGCTGCGGGACCGGCTCGACCCCGACCGTCTGTTCCAGAACGACTACTTGCGAAGGGTTCTGGGGCAGTAGCCGGGGAGCCACCCGGCTCCGAACTCCCCCTCGCGCTCTCCCCCGCACCGGCCCGGTCATCAGAACCGGGCCTTTCGCGCATTCCCAACCCCGCCTTCCTTTCCCGCACTTGTTCGACCGACCGCGCAGGAAAGGGACGTACGGACGAAACAATTGGTTCCGTTTCCGAAGATTGCGTGAAGTACGCCACGTTCAAGATCGCCCGCGATGGGCAAACAACTGCCGAGGAGCGGTTGTTGCCAGAAGTTGGGCGGCGCGCCAATCCACGCACGTGGCCCGAATGGAGTACTGTTGCGAGCCCTGGGTCCGGTCTCCCGCCGGGGTGTCCGAGGCCTTGCAGGACCGCCGGGAGGGGGCTAGTTGCACAGGGTGACAGCTTTGGTCACTTAGCGTTGCGAATAGGTAACCGTGCCATAACGGCGGCCCAGGGCTCACGCCCGACACGCCGGGCAACTCGGCAAGGTTGTGGCAGGCTGCACCCGGGCAGGCCACACTCGACTAGCGGAAGCAGCGACGCACGTGACGTCGGCAGGCACCACCCGGGAGGTCCCCATGCCCGAACTGCGTGTCGTGGCCGTCTCCAATGACGGCACACGGCTGGTGCTCAAGGCTGCCGACTCTACGGAGTACACCCTTCCGATCGACGAACGGCTCCGTGCCGCCGTACGCGGCGACCGGCCCCGGCTCGGCCAGATCGAGATCGAGGTCGAGAGCCATCTCCGGCCCCGAGACATCCAGGCGCGGATACGGGCGGGCGCGAGCGCGGAAGAGGTCGCCCAGCTCGCCGGGATCCCCGTGGACAGGGTGCGGCGCTTCGAGGGTCCGGTACTGGCCGAGCGCGCCTTCATGGCCGAGCGGGCCCGCAAGACGCCCGTCCGCCGGCCCGGCGAGAACTCCGGTCCACTGCTCGGCGAGGCCGTGCAGGAGCGGCTGGTGCTGCGCGGTGCCGAGAAGGACACCGTGCAGTGGGACTCCTGGCGCCGCGACGACGGCACCTGGGAGGTCCTGCTCGTCTACCGGGTCGCGGGCGAACCGCACTCGGCGAGCTGGACCTACGACCCGCCCCGGCGGCTCGTCCAGGCGGTCGACGACGAGGCGCGCTCGCTGATCGGCGAGTCCGACGACCTCGCCGCACCGGAGCCCAGCTTTCCGTTCGTGCCGCGCATCGCGCGGCTGCCGCGCGACCGCCCGCTGGACCGTCCCGGCGACCGGGACCGCGAGCGGCCGAGCCTGCCCGCGCAGTCGTCCGAGCCGGTCGAGGAGAGCACGAGCGAACGGGACTCGCTGACCAGCCTGCTGGAGGCGGTGCCGAGCTTCCGGGGCGACATGGTGGTGCCGGAGCGCCCCGTGGAGGCCCCGGAGGAGCCCGCGCCGGAACCGGCGGCGGAGGAGCCCCCGGCCCCTGCGGCCTCGGCCGGCTCCGCCTACGCGGACGTCCTCATGCCCCGCTCCGTCGGCAGCCACCGCGACCGGCTGGTCGGCGCCACCGACCGCCAGGCCGAGGCCGACGGGGTCCGCCCGGGCCGCCGGGCCGCCGTACCGAGCTGGGACGAGATCGTCTTCGGGACGCGGCGCAAGAAGCAGGAGTAGGAAGCCGGAACAGGCAGTACGAAGAGGGGGCACGCGAGCGTGCCCCCTCTTCGTAC
>NZ_JBHXMA010000058.1:50035-62042 GCF_042721035.1 Streptomyces sp. NPDC058464 | reverse complement strand
AGTCATGCCGGATCACGAGCGCCGAGCCTGGCAGCAACCCATCCCGGGCCGCAGAAGAACTCTCACAGTTATGTTTTCCGCGGTCCTGCAAGAGGACCGCTGGCCTCCGGGCCCGGCATGACTGTTCCCCCCTGTCGAACGGATGACCTGGGGGGTGGTGTCACCGGGCTCGGGAGGCGCCGTTGGAGACGCTGATGAGAGGTCCGACTACACGACCTTGGCATCCCGCATCAGGACCGCGCTCCTCGGCTTCCACCTCACCCTGGGCATCCCCCAGAACTTCCCCCGCGGAGAGGACGACAACATCACCGACGAACTCATCGACGAGGTACTGCTCGACGGGGAGCCCGTGCGCCTGATCAAGCTGCAGCCGCGCACCTGACCCGTCTGCGGCAGGGGCGTAACCGCAATGTCCTCAGCGGCTGCTGGATTCTGCACGAGGAAATTCAGAAAACACACCGGAGACACCGCCCGCCTGTCCACGAGACAGCGATGGGGCAGCAAGTGCCGCGTCTGCCCCATCGCTTGTCTCAGTGCCGACCGTCGTTGGGACTGCTCCAGTCCCAACGATCCTGCTGTTCCGTACCGCCGCTGGCCTTCTCCGGACGGCAGGCTTCAAAAATGCCGGAGGTGGCGTCGGACGGTCAGCTCGCGGCGCTGAGCAGGAGACGTTCGATATCGGGAAGCGTGTCCTCGCCCGGCGCGTAGGCTTTGATCGCCTGGACGGTGCGCTCGTCAAGGACGCGTCACCCGCAGCGCCGGCTCCCGCCGCCGCCCTCGCCATGGTCTTCAAGCTCGTCGAGTCCGCCCAGCAACGGTGGCGGGCCGTGAATGCGCCCCACCTCGTCGCCCTCGTCCGCGCCGGAGCCCGGTTCGAACGCGGCCAGCTCGTCGAACGCCCGCAGACCCTCGCGGCATGAACCACCCCCAGCCACACACACTCGTCTAGTCTGACGCCGTGACCCTGGGCACGACACGTCGCCTTCGAGAGGTGCTGTCTGCCGGCTCCCAGCCTTTCGATGTTCTGAACAGACTCGGATGCGGATCGCTCGCCGACAAGCTGCCTGCGAGCGCGTCCCTCGATGAACTGCTCAGCGAGGCCGAGCACGAGGCTCGATGCCGCCGGCATCCGTACTTGAGCAGCGAACACGTTCTGCTTGCCGCCGCCAAGGCTGCAGGGGAGCTGGAGCTCATCACCGAGTACACAAGCGCACTGGACCAGACCCAGGTCCGGGTGCATCGGTGGTGGCAACCACGGGGACGCAGATCCGCGCTCCGGACCCGAGGCCAACGCCTCCTGGACGAACAACAACGAACCGCCCTGGAACGCGAACGCCACCGTCCCTGAAGCGCATCAGAAACCGCGTCCCCCTGGGCACGGACGAGCTAGAGGAAGCACCCGACCCACAGGTCTTGACGATTACTCGAGGCGGAGAACGTCCTACCCGTGTCGACGTCTCCGCCGAGAATTCGCGATTTCTGAAGGTGCTTCATGGCGAACTTGCGGGTGCAGCTTCCGAACCCCGCGCCGCCGAGGCAGAAGCCCGCCACGCTCCAGGACCGCTCGGACAACGGGAGGTTGTCCGACGCGATCCCCCCGGGCCCCTTGTCCGCGGTTCGCGGACTCCAGGCTCGCGCCACCCCGCAGACTTGAAAAGTCCAAGGAAATCCGCGAGCACATCAAGGAGTTCGGCACGGCCGAAGATGGTCGGCTGTTCCGTGCGTCCCAGGGTGGCCACCTCCTGTCCAAGGAGTATGGAGAGGTTTGGAAGGCGGCCCGGCTCGCGGTGCTGACAGAGTCCGAGGCTGCCTCACCGCTGGCTGACGTGCCGTACTCCCTGCGCCACGCGGGCGTCTCGCTCTGGCTTGAGTCTGGCGTCTCCCCGGCCGAAGTCGCACGCCGGGCCGGACACAGCATCGCGGTTCTGTTCCGGTTCTACGCCAAGGCGATTCACCGCAACCAGCAGCACTCGAACGAACAGATCGGGCGAGCCTTGGAGGCCGCCGAAGAGGAGTAGGCGGCACGGCCGTCCACTTAAGCGCCCACCTTCACTTCCAGGACGGGGACGTGGAAGGCGTCCGGCGAGCCCTCGGCCGAGCCGAGGCAGCCGTCATTGAGGTCCTGCGGAACCTCCACGGCCTCCGCATCGCCATCGGCGACGCGGAGGAAGTAGAGGAGTAGCGGACGACTCTCCGACGGCAAGCCGCCCGGCAGGTCGGGCGGCGCGGCGGACCGGGACACCGACCGGGGAGGCCCTACTTCGCTCGGTTACGCTCTCCGTCCGGACCATGGGGAATGTCTCCCGAGGGGATGGGGCGGGGAATGGCACGGTGGAAGGAACTGCCGGGGGGACTGGACCCGGTAGTGGTGGAGTTCATCGGGCAGTTGCGAAGACTGAAGGACGCCAGTGGGCTGAGTGTGCACAGGCTCGCCGCACGGACGGGCTACAGCGCGTCCTCGTGGGAGCGTTACCTGAGCGGCCGTCTGCTGCCGCCGACCGCGGCGGTCGAGGCACTGGCAGCGGTCACGTGTACGGATACGGGCGCCGATACGGATACGGCCCGGCTGATGGCGCTCTATGCGGCAGCAGTGGATTCCTGGCATCGGGATCGGCCAACCGGCCATACAGACGCGGACGAGGACGAGGAAGGCGGCGAACCGCTGCCAAACCTCGTTCCGCGCCCGGTGACTCGTCGCAGGCTCTACCTCACCGCCGCCGGAGCTGCCGTGGCGGGTGCGCTCATCGCCGTGGCAGCCATGACGGAGTTCGACAGCGGGGCGTCGGCCGGTTCTCCCCGTACGGCTGCGGTGGCCCATCCGATCGCCTATGCCTGCACCTACGTGCGCAGACACGGCTCGTGGTACGCCGGGAACAGTGACACCAGCAGCGACGTACTCGAAGTCGACATGTCGGGTCCCGAAGTCGCCGAACTCCAGTGCCTGTTGCAACGTGCCGGCATCTCCCCGGGAGGCGTGGACGGCAACTTCGGCCCGCTGACCGAGTCAGCGGTCATCAGCGCTCAGAAGAGGTACCACCTGGACGTCGACGGGCAGGTCGGCCCGCACACCTGGGCAGCGTTGCGCGGATGACGAGGATCCCGCCCGAGTGCGAACGCCTGGCGGCCCGCCTCCGGACGCTCCGCGATCGCCGCCGGCTCACCCTGGTGACGCTGGCGGCGGAGTCCGCCTACAGCAAGTCCTCCTGGCAGCGCTGGCTGGCCGGACGCGCCCTGCCGCCCTGGCCGGCGGTGAGTGTGATGTGCCGTCTCGCCGACGAGCCGGAGCCCGGTGTACGCGCGCTGTGGGAACGGGCGGAGGCAGCCTGGAGCCGACGCACCGCGACAGCGCAGAGGCCGGAACGCACGGCCTCCCGCGATGACGCCTCGCCCACGATCCCGCCATCCCCTGCGCCCACGCCACCGGTCCGACGCCGACGCAACTGGCTCGTCGTCGCGATCGCCGCACTCGGCGCCGGTAGCGTCATCCTGCTCCCGCAGGCGGGGCGCGCGACCTTCGACCCCTCCGCCGGCTTCCACGTCGGCTGTACGGGCACCGCCTGCGACGGCAAGGACCCGGGACCGGTCCTGTGCGGAGTCGAACCGAAAACGCTGCTGCACATGCAGACACCCACCGGCGTCGGGCTAGAAATTCGCTACAACCCGCTCTGCCAGGCGGCCTGGGCCAGGGTGTGGAACGCCCCCGTCGGCAGCACCCTGACCTTCGCCGTCTCCGGGCAGCCCACCCAGCGCGTGACCGTCGCACACGCCGACAACACCGACCCGTTCGTCTACACCGGCCTCGCGGCCGTGACCGGACACGGCCCCGCCATGAAAGCCTGCGTGACACGCTCACCGAACCCGCCTGACTGCTACGCGGTACCCCAGCCCTCACTTGATCAATAAGGGCGTCTGCCAGTAGGTCATCGGATGCGGGCGCTTTGAGGGCGGGTGTCCCAGCGGTAGGGGGCCAGGCGGGTCGGATGAGGCAGCGCACGGTGCCGTCAGCCTCAGTCCGCAGGCCGGCTGACGGCCCCTCGCCCCCACCGGCCGACGCGTCCCGTCCCATCATCACGCCAGGGCGCATCACCGCAGGTCAGCGCCATCCTCTTCCCACGATTTCGTCACATCCAGCGATGCCCTTGGGGGCGGCTCGGCTGGGCCGTAGGTTCCTCGGCGTCATCAGTTGGTTGGCCCAATTGCCAAGGGATGTTTCATGAACCTCGCCCGAAAGCTCGCATCCGGAGCCATTGCCGCCGGCATCGCCGCCACCGGCCTCCTCGCGGCCACACCCGCCAGCGCCGCCAGCGGCGGCGGCTGCGACCCCTACAGTTCCAGTGCCGGTATAAAGGCGTGCATCAGCGCCAGTGGCAGTGACGTGTTGCCGGACTTCTACATCACCGTGGTCCCTGCCCATTGCCAGTCGGCGGAGTTCATACTCTGGGACCTAACCGCGAACACAAGGGTCTGGTCCACCGGGGTCGCCTGTAAGGACATGCACGGCGGCCCGTGGCACATCCATGCCACCTCGGGGCACGCCTACGAAAGCGAGCTCGATGTGGAAGTGGGCGGGGAGGGGCCGTTGTCATCGACAAGCCCGATCTCGTACTGGTGAGCCGCTTTAGCGGGCGCCACCCTCACCCCACGCCGGGGAGAGGGTGGCGCCTCTGCGTGGGTGCGTTACAGGACGCATGTTGCTGCCGGTACGGCCAGTAGCGAACAGCCCCCTGCTCACCTGGCTTCTTACTGATCGTTTCAGAATGCGATGCGTAGTCGCCTCAAGCAGATGATGACGCAGGCGAGTTGGAGGAGTCCCTGGTGGAGGTCGGCGCGTGTCTCGTAGCGGATGCGCAGGCGCTTGAACTGGTGCAGCCACGCAAAGGTTCTCTCTACCACCCAACGGGTCTTGCCCAGGCCGGAGCCGTGCGGGGCGCCGCGTCGGGCGACCTTCGGGACGATGCCGCGGGCCCACAGGAGTCTGCGGTACTTGCGGAAGTCGTAGCCTCGGTCGGCGTACAGGCGCTTCGGCCTGTGGCGGGGGCGGCCGCGTCGGCCCCGGATGCGCGGGATCGCGTCCAGGAGCGGGATGAGCTGAGTGACGTCGTGCCGGTTGCCACCGGTCAGGGAGACGGCGAGCGGAGTGCCGTGGCGGTCGACGATCACATGGTGCTTGCTGCCGGGACGGCTGCGGTCGACCGGCGATGGCCCCGTGTGCGCCCCCCTTTGAGCGCCCTGACGTGCGAGCCGTCGATCGCGCAGTCGTCCATGTCCAGCAGGTCGGCACGCCGCAGCTCGACGAGCAGGGCCTCATGCAGGCGGGGCCATACCCCGGCCTCGGTCCAGTCCCGCAGCCTCCGCCAGCAGGTGACCCCGGAGCAGCCGATCCGTTCGGACGGGACATCCGCCCAGGACGCGCCTTTGCGCAGGACATACACGATCCCAGCCAGCGCAGTACGGTCGTCGACCGGCTTCCGACCGGGAAACCGGTGCCGCCGTGGCGGCCGGATCGGAATCAGCGGGGCTATCCGCTCCCACAGGTCGTCGGGCACAAGATCGCTGTTCACGCCGGAAGCGTGTCAGAACAAAGCGGTTGAGGAGGGTGAATCGGCCCGGCACACTCGCCCGATGAGCCACAGCACAACGCCTGGCAGCTGGGACGGGCCCTGGTACCGCGTCCACACAGAGCAGTTCGAGGCCGCGTTCCTGCCGAATGCCGGCGAGGACTTGGAGTCCGTGGACAACGTCGACGTCTTCGTAGACCTCAAGGACGGCTCCCGGTGGAGCGCGACCATCATCACCCTCGCCCAGGTCGAGACCCTCATGAAGCGATGGACCGCGAGCGGGGAAGCTGTCGCAGGCCGCTACTTCTGGTGCTCGGACGGGCTCATCGTCCGCGATGCCGGCATCAGCAACATGACCCAGGTCCTCACCGGCCTGATCGACAACGGCGAGTTCACACAGATCCTTCAACGCCTCGGCGACTGACAGCCGTCTGGCTTGCCCGTCTCATTCTGAAACGATCAGTTAGGCGGGAGTCGGTGACCGTGAGGGCCGACAACATCGTCGAACAGTTCCCCGCGGTCAACGACCTGCAAGCGGAATGCCCTCCTGCTTGCTCGATGACCTATCGATCGATCCATCGGGAAGGTACGCCTCCTTCCGTCAGGAGTGATCCACAGGTACTGAGCATTGCTCGATCTTCTTCGAAGAAGTACGAGCGGCTTACGTAGCGACGGCAGGTTCTCTGCATCTGGCCGGTCCAGTCGAGACGGAGAACGTCCTACCCGTGTCGACAACACAGGCGGCGGCGTCGAGTACAGCGTCGAACTCGACGTCAGGGAGGGCTATGTGGACTGCGTCGTCGGCACCGGAACGAAAACTGTCGACCTCACCGTGAACGTGGAGCAGCTGGCGCTGGCTGCCGGAGTCATCGAGGGCCGCGGAGAAATCTCCTACAGCGCCCGCAACCTCACCCAGCTCAGGAAATCCCTGTCGGGGCAAGCCAAATACGTCCGGCTCGTACACCCTTTGCTGGCCGACAAGGCCACAGAGCCGCTGATGCGGCAGGCCGGTGCACGCGAGTGGAAGAAACCTGCACGCCCTTGAAGCAGAGCTTGGCTCTGACTCGGCTGCGGCTTCTGCTCCTTGAGCACCACTACCGGCGGCTCGCAGACCCTGAGCGGTCGCGGGCGGTCCAGCGATCGTCGGGATCACACGGTGGTCAACGGGGGCTGAGGTCGTGCGTGGTGATCGTGTGCGGGAGACGGAAATCCATGGCCCGGCCGACCTCTCGCCAGGCCGCCTCTGCCGTCTTGCGCGCATCGGCGGCCACGTCACCACGTTCGCGTATGAGCCGTTCGTAGATCGGGGCGTCGCTTTGCGCCGTTGTACTCACCGCACTGATTCCTTCCTGATGGCGACACCCGCTTGGTCTCCGGGCCGCAGGCGGGGGCCGAGTCTATGGTGCCCGTTCCGTCAGCCTCGTCCCGTTCCGCCAGATGGGACGCGAGACGCACCACCCTCCACCACCGCGGTTCAGGAAAGCCGCGCCGCGACATCAGCGGCCCGGCTCTGCACCGAACTGGCGGACCCGAATCCGGGAAGAGCCCATATGACCACCGGGTTGCCCGCATCGTCGTCCAGCCGGTGAAACCGAGGCCGCCGATGGCGCCCAGCTCGTGGGCCCGCAGGCACGCGACGAGCTTGCCGCAGAGGGCGGTGGTGGTCTCCGGGGAGCGTCCCGGGCGGGCTGCTGAGATCGGATCTTCGGGTCTTCGGGAGTGGGTCGGACGCGCGGTTCGAGTCCTGTGACGACGGATCGGACGGCTACCAACTCGCGGTGAAAGCGCTGCAGCCGGGCGTCGTCCTGCGCCGCCGCGTGGAGCGTGGCTCCTCCATGCTGGTTGCGGAACACGATGTCTGAGCCGACCGACACCGACATGCTGCACGAGCAGCGGTAGGGCGGCGCTTCCAGCCGCTGAGGACAACGCGGTTACGCCCTCGCCTCAGACGGGTCAGGTGCGCGGCTTCAGCTTGCTCAGACGCACGTACTCCCCGTCGAGCAGTGTCACGCACAGCGACCGCGCCCACGAAGTGGACCAGAGCCGGTTCTGGTTACGAAGCCAAAGGACTGATGTGGTGCTCGGCGCCGGTGTGCTGCGTGACCCGCGCAGCTGGCTGCGTGTCCACGCGGCCGGTGAGCGGCCTGCCGTAGGTGACCGCGACGACCCGGCTCACCCTAGCGGCAGCAACGACAGCGGTGGAGGAGTCGAGTCCGCCGGACAGGTCGGCGCTAACCTGCTCGCCCGCCTCACACGTGTAGGCCTGGGCGTGGCCGCACGGCGCGGAGCCGACTTGTACACCCGAGACTGGCTCGACGGTTCGAGTCAGCAGCTCCCCAGCGCAGTGGAGGGCGTCGGGGCCGGCGATCGCCTCGTTCCAGGTGACCCAGAGGATATCGGAGGTCTCCGTGACCGCTTGGCGGGCGCTGGGCCCTGTCTGCAGGAAGGCCTGCGTGTAGGTGGTGCCGGGATGCTGCATGACCTGGTTGAGTCCGGCGTGGGCGCGGTGCTGGTCGTCCCGGTCGTTGCTCTGGACGTCGCGGCTCTCGTTCTTGATCCAGGTGACGTCCTTGTCGGCTTCCGCGATGGTGCCGCCTTCCATCAGCGATACTGGATGCATGGATGCGACGAACGCTCCCGTCCGCGCCGAGGTGCTGCGGGACCGCTACCGCAGTCGGCTGCCCAGGAGCCTTGAGGAGCTGGTCGGCCCGGTCGGGGGCACCATTGACCTGCCGCTCCACATCGTCTGGTCCGGGCGGACGAGCTACAGCCTGGACCGCCCGAAGTCCCGCATGACCCTTTACCGGACGGTCCTGGCCGAAGGCCTGCGCGAGGACCTGGCGGCCATCCTTCACCATCGGCTGCTGGCCGAGCAGTGGCCCGTTCTGCGTCGCCTAGTCAGCCCCTACATCCGCGAGGCCTGGGAAGATGCCTTCCCCGAGCTGCCGCGCACCGCTGCGGGCGGCATGACAGCCGCGTGAAGCTCCCCCCGCTCCACGAGCGCCTCCTTGCCGACATCCTCGACCTTGGCTCCCCCTATCCCCTGGTCCTCACCGGCGGATACGCCGTACAGGCCCACGGCCTGGTCGAACGCTTCAGTTCCTCGCCGAGCCGTTGGGGGCAAGGTTCGGGTGCCATTAACAAACGTGTCACCGATCCTGCTGGCTTATTCCGCGTGGGAGTTCGTTGATCAGGGCCGTGGTAGCTCTCCTGGCATTCCCGATTGGCGGTTGGGCCAGATGCCCTCGTTCGGCAGGGCGTCAGGTCTGGTCTCTAGGTGAAGAGGGCAGCGAAGGCCGTGGTCACGGTGGCGGCGAGAGTGATGACAGCGCCGAACGCGGTGGCGGCGTGGGTGAGGGCGGTGGGGTAGGTGGCGCCGTTCATGCGGGCGAGTTTGCCCGCGCCGGCGGCAGCCAGCAGCGCGACGATGATCACGAGCGCGGTGGTGAGGAGGACGACTGCGACGGTCACGGCAGACTCCCGGTGCACGATGGGGTGTTGACGTGGTCGAACGTCGCGGAATCGGTGTTCGCCAGGGTTCGCCGGGACGAAGATGGACATCGGCGAACACTTCACGGTCTGGGGGTGAGCACGTGCACGACGAGCAGAACGGCGGCAACCCGGAGCTCACTGAACTGCGCAGGAGACTGGCCGACGGTCTGGCCCAGGCCGGGCTGACCAAGGCGCAGTTGGAGGCCCGCACCAAGCTGGGACATACGACCGTGTCGCAAGCGCTGTCGCCCACGGGTCCGGTGCCGTCGGCGGCGACGGTGGCTGCGGTGGCCCGCGTGTTGAAGCTGCCAATCGGGGAGTTGCTGGAGCTGCGGCGAGATGCAGCTGGGGGCGAAGAACGGTCGGGGCCTGGCCGTCCGATCGGGGAGTGGGATCCGCACGACCTTGAGGTTCATCCCGCGGGGCCCGGTCAGAGCATGACCGGCTCTGAGGCGTCCGGGGCGCGGATGCTGCCCAGGTATGTGCCCCGGGAGCATGACCGGGTGCTGGACGCGGCGGTAGAGGATGCGCTGGCAGGCAACAGTCGGATCGTGGTGCTGGTGGGTACCTCGTCGACGGGCAAGACCCGGGCATGCTGGGAAACTGTGAAGCCGCTCGCGGAACTCGTGGAGAAGGGGTGGCGGCTGTGGCATCCCTTCGACCCGACCCGGGCCGAGGCCGCGCTGGAGGAGTTGCATCGCGTCGGGCCGCGGACGGTGGTGTGGCTGAACGAGGCCCAGCACTACTTTGGCGACAAAGCCGTCGGTGAGCGGATCGCGGCAGCGGTGCATCGGTTGCTGACCGATGAGGAGCGTCGGCCGGTCCTGGTGCTGGGCACGCTATGGCCCGAGTACGCCACCGAGTACACCGCCCTGCCCACACTGGGCGGCCAGGATTCGCACAGCCGGCTGCGGGAGTTACTGGCCGGCCACACCTTGACCGTCCCGGACGTCTTCGACGCCGATGCCCTGGCCACCGCGGTCGCCTTCGCAGGGAAGGGTGACCGCCTGCTGGCCGACGCCCTCACCCGGGCCCGCACCGACGGCCGCGTGACCCAGGACTTGGCCGGTGCCCCCGCACTCCTCGACCGCTACCAGCAGGCCACTCTGTCCGCCAGGGCGCTGCTGGACGCGGCGATGGACGCGCGCCGCCTCGGCGTCGGCCTCCACCTATCCCAGGCCTTCCTCACCGCCGCCGCCCCCGGCTACCTCAGCCAACGCGACTACGACCAGCTCACCGACGACTGGGCCGAACACGCCTACGCCGAACTCGCCAAACCCGTCCACGGCAAACAGGCTCCCCTGCGCCGAACCACCCCCAAGCCCCTGTGGAGCCCGCCCGCCCCCTTCGTCGTTGCCGAAGCTGCTGCCCCGCCGTCTGCGGGCTTGGTGTTCCGGCTCGCCGACTACCTCGAACAGCACGGCCGTACCGCCCGCCGGCACCTGTGCCCGCCCGCCTCCTTCTGGCACGCTGCCCACACCCACCTCACCCACCCCGACGCCCTGGAAAACCTCGCCAAAGCAGCCGAGGGCCGATACCGCCTGCAATGGGCCCACCATCTCCGCCACCGCGCCGCCGAGTACGGCAGCACTCACGCCCTGGAACGCCTGGCCGAGATGAGGGAGGTGACCGGGGACCGGGAAGGCGCCGAGAAACTCCTCCGGCAGGCCGCCGACCACGGCAGCACCGGCATCCTGTACCGCCTGGCCGAGATGCGGGAGGAGGCCGGGGACCGCGAAGGCGCCGAGGCCCTAGCCCGACAGGCCGCCGACCACGGCAACACCAGCGCCCTGTACCACCTGGCCATGACGCGGGAGAAGGCCGGGGACCGGGATAGCGCCGAGGCCCTAGCCCGGCAAGTCGCCGACCACGGCAGCACCCACGTCCTAGAAAATCTGGCCACGATGCGGGAGGAGGCCGGGGACCGGGAAGGCGCCGAGGCCCTAGCCCGGCAATCCGCCGACCACGGCAGCACCGACGCCCTGAAGCGCCTGACCATGATGAGGGAGGTGGCCGGGGACCGGGAAGGCGCCGAGAGACTTCGCCAGCAGGCCGCCGACCACGGCAGCACCAGCGCCCTGTACCACCTGGCCATGACGCGGGAGAAGGCCGGGGACCGGGAAGGCGCCGAGGCCCTAGCCCGACAGGCCGCCGAGTACGGCAGGACCCACGCCCTGGAACGCCTGGCCGAGATGAGGGAGGAGGCCGGGGACCGGGAAGGCGCCGAGAGACTTCGCCAGCAGGCCGCCGACCACGGCAGCACCGACGCCCTGTACCACCTGGCCATGACGCGGGAGAAGGCCGGGGACCGGGAAGGCGCCGAGGCCCTAGCCCGGCAATCCGCCGAGTGCGGAAGCACCGGCGCCCTGTACGGCCTGGCCGAGATGCGGGAGAAGGCCGGGGACCAGGAAGACGCCGAGGCCCCAGCCCGACAGGCCGCCGAGTACGGCAACACCGACGCCCTGGAACGCCTGGCCGAGATGAGGGAGGAGGCCGGGGACCGGGATAGCGCCGAGGCCCTAGCCCGACAGGCTGCCGACCACGGCAGCACCTACGCCCTGTACCGCCTGGCCGAGATGCGGGAGAAGGCCGGGCACCGGGAAGGCGCCGAGGCCCTAGCCCGGCAATCCGCCGACCACGGCAGCACCGACGCCCTGGAAGTCCTGGCCGAGATGAGGGAGGAGGTTGGGGACCGGGAAGGCGCCGTGAAACTCCTCCGGCAGGCCGCCGACCACGGCAGCACCAGCGCCCTGTACCACCTGGCCATGACGCGGGAGAAGGCCGGGGACTGGGAAGGCGCCGAGGCCCTAGCCTGGCAGGCCGCCGACCACGGCAACACCCGCACCCTGTACCGCCTGGCCGAGATGAGGGAGGAGGCCGGGGATCGGGAAGGCGCCGAGAGACTTCTCCGGCAGGTCACCGAGTACGGCAGCACCGACGCCCTGTACCACCTGGCC
>NZ_JBHXMA010000058.1:0-49935 GCF_042721035.1 Streptomyces sp. NPDC058464 | reverse complement strand
AGATGAGGGAGGAGGCCGGGGATCGGGAAGGCGCCGAGAGACTTCTCCGGCAGGTCACCGAGTACGGCAGCACCGACGCCCTGTACCACCTGGCCGAGATGCGGGAGAAGGCCGGGGACCAGGAAGGCGCCGAGGCCCTAGCCTGGCAGGCCGCCGACCACGGCAGCACCCACGCCCTGGAACGCCTGGCCGGGATGCGGGAGGTGGTCGGGGATCGGGAAGGCGCCGAGAGACTTCTCCGGCAGGTCACCGAGTACGGCAGCACCGACGCCCTGTACCACCTGGCCATGATTCGGGAGTTGCTCGATTTTCTCTGGAAGTACGGTCTGGACCCGGACGGTACACCGACGTCTCCGTGGCAACCGTCTATCTACGCTCCGCTCAACCGACATGTACCACCGAGTACCTCGTAGAGATGCCACCGCTTACGGCTGATGACGATCTTGCTCGCTTATTCGGTCATGCAGTGAGGGAGAGTTCGAGGCGGGCAAGGCGGTTGATGCGGGTGCGGTTGAGCGGGTGGCCGTTGCACCAGACGTCGAGGCGGATGAGGTTGACCGTCGGCTGAGAAGACGTGCTCCAGGTGGGTCTTCTGCAGACCGAGGTAGCGGGCACGTCTCCTTCCGGTGACCGCGACGTCCTGGTGGATGGTTCCCTCGATGCCCACGCAGGTTCCGTACTCGGCTCGCCACTGCTCGTCGCTCTACCGAAGGCGGGCATGGTCAAGGACTTCTTGCATCTGGCAGGGGCGCAGGGAGAGGGTCCGGCCGCCGGTCTTCGAGCGGGTGCGCTGGTCGCGCACCGGGCAGGGGCGGCGTGTCTCCTTGGCGGACTTCATGATGATGGCGTTGGTGCCGCGCGGGGCGGCGGGGCTCCACGAGGTGCTGGTGTCTCCACGGGCAGGTGGCCTGCCGCTTCCCCCAGTCGATGGTGAACGCGGGGCGGTCGAATCCGGCGCCCTGATCCGGAGTCTGCCTTCCTCCGCAGAGCCCGCCGAGGCCTGGCAGCGCCCCGACGGTTACTGGCCGAGCGCTTCCCCGTCCTTCCCGGATTCTCCCGGCTGGTCGAAGTAGGAGCAGGAGCGAGTCGTCGTGTTGCGTGAGACGGAACGCGACCTGGCCGCCAAGATCGCCATCAGCGGGTCGGGGACTGTGGTCAGGTGCCGGCGTCTGCGGTGCCGGCCCTCCAGGCCCGCCGCCCGCATCAGTCTGGCGACGCGATGGCGTCCGCAGGCAGCACCCTCGCGTTTGAGTACGGCGTGGATGCGTGGAGCGCCGTAGGTGCCGCGGGACTTTGCGTGGGCCTCGGTTATCCGCCCGGTCAGCTCGGCGTCACGGACCGCCCGCGGACCCGGCTTGCCGGTGCGGCGGGCATAGAAGGCGGCTCGGGAGACCTGCAGTAGTTCACACGCCCGCTTGACGCTGTGACCGTCTCGCTTCTCCGCCTCGATGAACGGGTGCACCGTCACCGGGTCTCCTTCGCGAAGAAAGCCGTGGCCCGCTTGAGGACCTCCACGTCCTCCCGCAGCCGGCGGTTCTCCCGCCGCAACGCGGCCAGTTCCTCACGTTCACTGCTGGTCAGGCCATCGCCCTCGCCTGCGTCGGTCTCGGCCTGGCTGACCCACAGCCGCACCGCGGTCTCGGTCAGGTCGAAGTCCTTGGCGACCTGGCCCACCGAGCGGTCGCCACGCCGGCACAACTCGACGATCTCGGCCTTGAACTCCGGCGTGAACGAACGGCGAGGCCGAGGCCTCTTCTTCCCCATGCTCTCCATGATGGACATCCTCCCGGGGCAGAACCCCTGATCTCGGATGTCCGTCAAAGTGAATCAAGCCCACTTTCCTCGCCTACGGAGCTGGCCAGAGCAATGTCAGCGGCCCCCTTCGGAAGTGATGCGTGAAGACCAGGCGTCTTGCGGCGGGCCCGCAGGACGGCTCGATCTGGGGCCACCGGGCTGACGAACCGGCCGGCCACCGTGCAGCAACCTCGGGATAGCCGCGACCGTCCTGCCTGCGGCTCGGGCAGCAAAGCAGCTCGCTGGCGCCCCCGCGAAGCCTTCCACGGGGGCGCCAACGAGCGCAGGGCGGGATGACCGGCCCGCAGTGCAGGCCCGGCGCAGTTCGGCGATCCGGTTCTCCTTGGCGCGCCGCTCCACGGTCCGGGCGAATCAGTCAGACCGTTGCGAGCGTCGCTGGTCGGCGTGCTCGCCATCAGGGAACCGGCCGGCGCTGATCGGCGTACGGTAACGCCGCCGGTCCGTCCACCAACGCAATCTGTCTGCTGAATTCTGCGGGAAAACTGTATTCAGAACCGCAGAGCAGACCCCGAGCAGCGTGCAGGCGAGCACCACCCACCACGGAGCGTGGGTGATCGCAGCTGCCGTTCCGGCACCCGTCGGCCCGAGCGCGGACGGCCACTGCCCTCGGCGCGGGCGGACGGGTGGTTGCGACCTCCTGTGTGAACGCCCTTCGAATCCGCTGTGTGTATCGGCGCAGCCGCAATTCGACCGCAGCAGGTTGCACGTGTGTCGGGGATCGGTCGGCATATCGGACTCCACAGTCGCCGGTTTCGGCGTCTCAAACCATCGGTCTGAGCAGCGCTCGTTGGTAGCAGCTTCGGTCACTGCGGTGGCGTGGTAGGAAACCCGGGACGGTCCGGGACGGCGCGCGGGCAGCGGTTCACCTCGCGCGAACCGTCGGCTCGCCGCGTCTTCGGGAGCCGGTAACGACCGGGTGAACTCGGTTCGGTGGCCTGCCCTGTTGTCGCTAACGTCGAGCCATCGAACTCTGCAAACTTTCGAGGTGCGTTTGATGCCGCCTGCGTCCTCCGGTACACCCGCGTTCGAGGAACCGCCCGACCCCTGCGAGGCCCGTCATCTGGACGAGCTGATTGTCCAGTTGCGGCAGTTGAAGGTATGGGCAGGCAATCCGTCCTACGAGACGATCACGAAGAGGGTCAACGAGTCGTGGCGAAACGACGGTCTAGCTGCACGCGAATGGACCACATACAAGAACACAGTCGCAGCCTGCTTCATGGTGGGGCGACGACGACCCAATGACGATCTTCTGTTGGGCATCGTGCGGGTACTGAACCCGGATATCGGGTACGTGACGAGGTGGAGGCAGGCGCTTCGGATCGTGCGCGGGGAAGCGGAAGCAGCGTCCTTTGTCCAGGCGCAGGCTTCGCTGCCCGACGACATCGCCCAGTTCACTGGGCGCGCCGCCGAAATCGCGCTACTGACCGGCGTTGTCGGCGTCGAGTCCAGGGCTCTGCCAGTTGTGATCTCGGCGATCGAGGGAATGGCCGGCATCGGAAAGACAGGGCTGGCCGTTCGCGCTGGCAGGCTACTTTTAAGACAGCACGATGTCGACCGCGTGTTGTTCGTTAATCTACGCGGCTTCCACGACGAATCCCGGCAGCCGCCTGCGGACCCGGCAGCGGTCCTCGACTCGTTCCTGCGCCTGCTTGGGGTATCCGGTCACGACATTCCTCTCGACGTGGATCGCCGAGCCGCTCTCTACCGAAAACGGCTGCGCGATCGCCCGACGCTCGTCGTGCTCGACAACGCCGCGGATGCGGCGCAGGTACGTCCGCTGCTACCTGACGATGCGCTCTGCCAGACGCTGATCACGAGTCGGCGTACCCTGTCCGACCTAGAAGGCGTACGACACCTGGAGTTGGACGTTTTCACTCCTGAAGAGGCGCTGGGCTTCCTGCGCCGGACCGTCGGGGCTGAGCGCGTGGACGCTGAACGGGACGCCGCGGGACAGGTCACCGCTGTCCTGGGTTACCTGCCCCTCGCGCTTCGACTCGCGGCGACACGGCTCAACACTCGCCCCAACTGGAGCCTCGGTGACGAACTGCGACGTCTACTCGCGCGCCGCAGCGAACTGCGGCTCGACGATCCGTTGGAGAACTCAATCGGCCTGTCGTACGACGACCTGGCTGCGCAACCGCGACACATTTTGAGACTCTTGTCGCTCCATCCGGGCGACGATTTCGAGAGCCAGACCGCCGCTGCGCTTGTCGGCTCTGATCCCTCGACGATGGAACAACAGCTGACCAACCTATTGCGCAACAACCTGATCGTCCGGCGGAAACCCGGACGCTTCGAGCTCCACGACCTGGTCCGGACGTATGCGGCCGTCCGCGCCCACGACGAGGAACGCGTCACCGACCTGCGTGATTCAGCGGACCGCCTGGTTAGTCATTACATGCGCACGACAACCGCCGCGATGGATCTGCTATACCCCGTTGACCAACAGAGCCGCCCGCACGTACAGGCTTCGGACACACATGCCGTCCCGCTGCCCGACGAGGCCTCTGCGCGCAGTTGGCTGGACAGCGAGCGGGCCAATCTGCTCGCGGTGGCCACCGACCCCAGGAATCAAGACCCGTCCGCCGTCGCCGTGGCATTCGCCACGCTCCTGCATCGCCACCTGCTCACCGGCGCCCACTACTCCGATGCGCAACTGGTCAACCAGTTCGCCGCGACCGCCGCTGAACAGTCCGGCGACCAGGCCGGCCAGGCGCGCACACTGACCAACCTCGGCGCGATCTTTGGATTGACCGGCCAGTACGACGAAGCAGTCCGGTGCCTCGAGCACGCCGTCATCCTTCATGAAACAGCCGCAGACCTCTACGGGCAGGCGAGGGCTCTGAACAATCTCGGCGGAATCTACGCACGGATGGGACAGCACGATCAAGCCGCCCGCCATCTGCAACATGCCTTGGACACATTCCGAGAGATCGGCAGCGTTGACGGCCAGGCGCATGCTTTGACGAACCTGGGATCTGTGTACGAGCAACTCGGCCGATACGGCCAGGCAGCCGATCACCACCGGCAGACATTGACTTTGTGTCGCGAGAGCGGCGACGCCGAAGGACAGGCCCACGCGCTGACGAATCTCGGTGTCGCGATTGCACAGGTCGGCCAGCATGAAGAAGCGGCCGCATATCACTCCCAGGCGCTGGAGCTTTTTCGCGGCCTGGGAGACCGATACGGCCAGGCCCACGCGCTGACCAACATAGGGTTCGTACACGAGCGGCTCGGTCGGCACGAGCAGGCCGCCACGTCTCACCAGCAGGGACTGGCCCTCTTTCGTGAAATCGGTGATCCCGAAGGACAGACGAAGTCGCTCAACGGCCTCGGGAAGGCACACATGGCGGCGGGAAACCACACTGACGCGCTCGCAGCATTCTCCGAAGCAGGACAACAGGCCAGAGCTACTGGTGACTTGCACGGCCAGGCGCACGCTTCATTCGGCCTCGGCGACGCTTACCACAAGACGGCCGATCACGATCGCGCCGGTGAGTGCTGGCGAGAGGCGCTCGCTCTCTACGAACGCATCGGCGCCACCGAGGCGGAGGAGGTCCGGACACGTCTTGACGCCGATAGCCGACGAGACGCACCGGGAGCGTAAGAGCGGTTGCTTGCTCCTCGCCTCCGCCTGCCCTTCATAGAGCAACGCCCCACTCCCCACATCAAGATCAACTTCTTTGCACCCCAGGGACCCCAGTCCCAAGAGCGGGGCGGATGCTGTCCGGCCGGCGTGGAGAAGCACAACCCGGCGGCGACCGCGGCGGGCCCGGCCGTGCGGGGCTGGACGGTGCGCATCGTGGCCGCCGTCTCCTCGGCCTTCATCCCGGTACTGGTCACCTCCGTGACCTCGCTCGTGGAGCACGGCGCCGGTGTCCGGGCCGGGCGTCGCTGTCCGGCCACGACGGCAGAAGACAGTGCGGCGGCGGCCCAGAGGCACGGCCCGTTGCCCGCCGGCGAGCCGGTCACCGAGAAGTGACCACGCCGTCTCGTGCCGGTCGGTGGCTGTGCATCGGTTGGGCAGGCGATTTCGCCCGCGTGGTCACGCGTGTTGGGCATGATGAAGCGAGATGACCGTTGCGGGGGAAGGGTGCGGGACACATGGTGATCGAGGCCGGAGTGGTGACCGGGTACGTGATCGCCTGGGCGGTGCGCAAGGCTCGCCGCGCGGCTGGCCGTCTGGACGCCGAGGTCGATGTGGTCATCGATGCGGGGCTGGACAAGCTGCACACGGCGGTGGCCGCCAAGCTCGGCGCGCATCCGGCCCTGGATGATCTGGCCGAGGAGGCCGCTGCCGAGGAGGGGCAGGTCAGCGAGCTGACCCGTCAGCAGGTGGAGCTGGCGGTCACCGCCGCAGCCCGCAAGGACGACGAGTTCGGCCGCGCGGTCACCGAGCTGGTGGCTCAGCTGCAGGCCGCGGAGAAGACCAGCGGCACCTCGGCGGTGACCGGCGCCGGCTCGACGGTGTTCACCGGCGACGCCCACGCCCATGCCGGCAGGGACGGGATTGCGTTCGGCCAGGTCGGCGGGAACGTCCGGCTGGATCGCGGTGCTTCGGGCGGGCAGCGGCCGGACCCTTCCGAGCCGGGCCGGTCACGCCCCTGACCGCACCCGGCGCACCTGGTGGCGTGGCCCCCCTCGCGCCGTCGCAGCCCTCGGCCGATCCAGTCGGCCCGCCGCCGGTGCACACCCGTGAGAAGGGCGATGGCATCAGCATTGAGCAGGTCAGCGGGAATGTGACGATCAACCAGTACCGGGGGCCTGCCGCTCCGCAGCGCCTTGAAGACGCGGAGCTCTTCAGGTTCGTAGAGTCCAGCGCCGCCCTCCAGCGGAGCCTGTCGGGGTTCGCAGAGGGGACCTTTCTCGGCAACAAGATCCCTACCGGCGTGCTGACGAGCCTTGACGAGTTCGTTGGCGCGTGCAAGGCCGATCCACGCGGCTTCCACGACACCGACGTTGAAAACACTTACCGCGTGTTCCTGGCCGCCGCGCGCGGTCTGCTCAAGAGCACCGCTGAAGGAATGTTCCCGATGAAGCGGGCGGTGGGGTGGAGCGAGATTCCGGGCGAGTGGTACGACGAGGACCGCGCGCGCTGGGACAAGGCGGAGAAGGAGATCATGGAGACGTGGCGCGGGTTTCTCGACGCGCACGACGCCTTCCTCCTCTGCGGTCATGGCGCGCTGCTCGGCTAATTGGTGGGCAAGGACGGACCAGGTGACTTCGTGCCTGGTCTGGACGGTGTCGTTCAGTGCAGTGAAGTCGTCCGCATCATCAAAGTGAACGCCCGAGGTTTTCGTCAGGAGCGGCCCTGGCGTTCTGCGCGTCGGGCGATCCGGCGGCGTACGGCCTCCCGCTGCGCCGAATCCAGCGCGGGAGCACTGCCGAGGACGCTGCGGAACTGGCTGATCAGGCTGTGCGCGCTGTCCGCAGGACTGGCCGGCGGTACATCGAGGTCGGCGCCTTCACCGGGGTCCGCGGCCGGTGCGGGCTGGCAGTCGTTCTTGGTCGCCGCCTCCCACAGGGGGTGGAAGTAGTCGACGGATCCGCCCAGGGCCTGCACCAGCCGCAGCAGGGTCGGCCAGTCGCATGCGGCGGTGCCGTCGAGTACGGCGGTGATCTGGGTGGCCTGAAGGCGCCATTGCGAGGCGATGGCGATGTCCTGGGCGGTGGGCTGGCCCGCGCGTACGTGAAGCGTCCGCAGGGCTGTCATGAGCCGCTGCACCGCGTGTGCCTGGGTGCTGATGCCGTCCAGTACGTCGATCTCGTCCTGGCTGGTGGACGGATGGCGTGACGGCCGCCGCCGGAGCTGCTCCGTCTCCCATACCTTGCGCAGCACGACCGGGTCCGCCCCGCAGGCCCGGGCGAGCCGTTCAGCGATCTTCCAGGAGGGGACCCGGTGGCCGCTCAGCACCCGGCTGAGATAGGACGGCGAACAGCGGGCCTGCCGGGCCAGTTCATTCAGGGGCAGTTCGGATGCGCGGGCGAGCATGGACAGGACCGGCGCCAGACGGTTGTAGGCCGCGCCGGCGGCCTCGGCTTCGTCAGGGAGGTCGTCGTCCTGGCCGGCCGCACCCCCGGCGACGTGACGGGCCGGTTCCTCGTAAAGGGCTCGCAACGAGGTCGGCACGGACGGCAGGTGCCCCACCTGCCGCAGCCGGCGCACGATGTAGTCGTCTGTGTACCGGTGCCTGGCGGTGTCCTCGCTGACGTTCAGCACCTGCCCGATGCGCCCCCAGGTCACCTGCCTCAGCCTGGCCCGGCCGACCAGGCCCGCCGTCAGGCAGTCCAGCCGGGTGCGCATCTGCCGGACCTGCTCCAGGATCTGCTCGGTGTCTTCGGGGTTCAACTGGCGCAGCAGGACCCGGGCGTCGTCCTGGAGATCCCGGATCATCTCCCCCAGGATCTCGTCCAGGCGGCCGGGCGTTGTACGCGGCGGCAAGGAAGCGGTCTTCGGGACCGCGGTCACCTGCCGCGGCCCCGACGGGACAGTGTCGGCCGGGAACGGAGCGCCCCCTTGCCTGCGGGCGGCCCGGTGCGCAGTCTGTCGGCACGTGGTGGAGCAGTACTTCTGCGGGCGTCCGACCCGAGGGCCGGCCGGTAAGGAGGCGTGGCATACGAGACAGCGGTCCACGGAGGTTCTTCCTGTCGGTCAAACGGCTCGTTCGCTCATTTCGTGACCCGACCCGGTCGTTGATGCCCGGCGCATTTCGTCGCCGGGTCCGAAGAGGTCGCGGTTTCGTCCCTGCCGGGGGAACACATCTTCGGTGGGCGGGACATGCCGCGGCGTGCCCCGCCCGCCGAAGGGTCAGCCGTGCGACTTACCCCGCTCGCAGCAGGCCATCAGGCCCGTAACCATCGCGGCGAGCACGCTGCCCAGCACCTGCGCGGACAGTTCGGCCCGTACCTCCGCCCCGGACGAAGAGCCCGCGATCAGCACAATGGCCAGGGCAGGAACCGCAAGGAACGCAACGAGACTTGCCTTTCCCACCGAGGCAAGAACGCCAGTAATTTCGTCGCTCCTGTTAACCTGCTTTCCAGGCGCCTGACGGGCCACTGCCGGTTTAGCGCCACGGCGTCGAGGGGATCGAGACATCGCAACTCCTTGAGGTTGTCGTTCGGAAAGCGCGCGCAGGCCCTCGGATGTGGTTTGGCGACCGTGTGAGGACCTGCGCGTGCCTGAGCGTGACCCTAGCGACACGCTGTGCGAAAAACGAATCACCGCAATATCCGGCAAAACCACCTTTGCGCAGGTCGCCGGGGCCACGGCATCGCGTTCCGTCGCAAGCCGCCCGGAACATTCGCCGACGCAAGCCGAATCCCGGTGTCCCGTGAAAGAAAGTGGTAAAGAAGCCCAGCAGGGACGCGGAATTCGAGCACCGCATACCGCATCCGGCCCGCGGGCCGCCATCCGAAAACATGCAGCAGGAACTCGTGGCCCGGACGGCGTCGCACAATCGGGCCCGGACGGAAGCGGCGTGGCGTTGAGTCGAGGCAGCATCACTCCGCTGGCAGCGGGCCCTGCCAAGTACGAGGCGCTGGCCCATCTTGCCGACGCCTGCCCGGGACGCGGCGTTTTGGGGCTTGGCCAGCTGGCGAGCTGATTCTGTACGGAGGCCTTGCCCAGGGGAGCTGGACGTCCGCGCAGAAGTCCGCGGAGAGCAATGGGACATCGCGAGGGTCTGCGGCGCGCGACTGCCGCCGCCTACCAACGGCAGGCTGGCCCCGGATCCCAGTGCATGGAGTCGGCAGGATCGGCCTCACAAAGCAGTGCCCGGCCCGTCCCTTTCTGCGGCACGGGGATGGTGGCCGTCACCAGGCAAGGCGGGCCAGCAGTCTGGAGTGCTCTGCAGCGAAGGTGGGATCGGCCTGGTAGTCATCAAAGCCGAGGATCGGCATGAAGAGGGGGTGAAGCGCGGTGCGGCCGTATGCCAGGGGATCGCGAAGCGGTGCCCGGTCCACTTGCAGGCCCTCCTCGTCGCCAACGCGGACGGCGCCGCCGATGGGGTCCGTCTCGCGCCAGAGATTCCGCCAGGCACCGATGTCCCTGTGCAGCCGGTTGAGGTTCCGGGGGCCGAAGTAGGCCGGGAAGTAGCGCCCGTAGATGCGCGTCAGCGGGCAGCCGTATGTCAAGAGCGACACCCTGGGGCGCTGCTCCGGACTCATCTGCAGCACTGCGGCGGCTACCCAGACGGAACCTTGTCCGTGCGCGGAGAACATGAGTCGTCCACCGGTCGCCCGCATCCACGCAGTTGCCCGCCACTGCAAGTCGGGCACGGTCCGCTCGCCGAGGCACGGTGGCCCGAACGGGTGGGCGGCGCGCGGCCAGAAGGTGGCGATGTCCCAGAGCAGTCCGACGGACCGGCGACTGACCGGGTACTGGTAGGCGAGACAGCCGAGGGTGACCAGGCCGACGCTGGCGAGGAGGAAGAGCCATTCGCCGAGCATCTTGCCCAGAGCGACGGAGGCATCGTCCCGGGTGAGCACGTCCAGCAGAGACGGAGCCGCCCATGTGGCAGCCGCACTCGTGCCGAGGCTCAGGGCCGCCGCACCACTGAACACACCCAGCAGCAGCGGCAGATGATCCGTGCTGTGAGCTGATGCCCTGGCCCGGGTGATCTCAAAGGTCCGCTCGATGTCCGGAGGCTCCCCCGGGTAGTCCCGTTCCAGGTGGTATCTCAGCCGACGCGCCATGCGCAGCCGGTCAGCCCACAGGAAGCACGCCACCGCGGCGCCGGCGAGCAGCATGACCACGAACCCCCACACCGAAGCCTCCAGGAAGGCAGGCGGCCCGGGCGCGGTGGCGGAGCCGGTGGTGCCGTCGAAGAACTCGGCCACCAGCAGGGCCTGGCCGGCCGCGAAGGCCACACCGGCCCAGAGCGCGAGGAGGAGGACTGCCGGCCCGCCGAAGCCGCGCAGAATCCCGTGGTAGGCCGGTCTCCGGCCCATCAGGAACACGCAGGCGATGCACAGCGCAACGACAAGAACCGCATCGGCGGCAAGGATGCCGCCGAAGAAGAGTGACGTGCCCGGCAGCCGTCCGGATGGTGCCCATCCCTCGCGTGCCCATCCCGCGTACAGGAAGATCCCTGCCACGAGCAGCACACCTCCCCGGGCCAGAAGCCTCGGGAGCGCGGTGGCTCTCTCGTCGAGTCGCATTTCACTCCGTTCGGACGTGATGACGACAAACAGCGTCAGCGCTGCTACCAGCACCACCAGGGCGGCCAGGCAGCAGCCGACAACAGTCAGCGGCCCGAAGCCGTGGTGCTGGTCGCGGTCCAGACAGGGGATCAGGACGAATGCGCCGACCGTGCACAGGCCCAGCGCGATGTGCGCCCGGCGCAGCCTGGCCACCTGCTGTTTGCCGTACCAGAAGCCGGGCCGGGACAGGGGTTCGTCGCCGCCCGGATCGCCGTCGAAACGCCCGTCGGCGAACGGCATAAGCGGCCGGAGGACTTCGGTACGCCGCCAGGTCCGGCGTCCCAGCACAGCCAGACAAACCAGCACGGCCAGAGGCAGCGCCGCTCCCAGCACCAGTCCCCGGCCCGGCGTGGCCTGCCACCAGCCGTCGCCCTGTGCGTTCAAAAACGCCAGCCAGGCGTGGTCTTGCGTGCAGGCCGTGGAGCTACCGCACTGCCAGAACACGAGGTCCATGGAGATTTCTGCGTAGGTGGCGACCAGCTGCACGGTGAGCACGGCTGCGGCCAGCCGGACGCACACGCTGTAGCAGCGGGAGGCGGTCGCTGGCCTCGAGGGCTCAGCGGGCCGCACCCAGTGCACCAGGTTGACCAGCGACAGCGGCAGTAGCAACAACCACAGTCCGCGGGCAGCCGCACTGCCCGTCCGGGGGGCCAGCAGATACGCCTCCGGAACGCTGCGGCCCCTGTAGTCCTCCGGCCTGCTCTCAGCGTCGGCATCCTCCGCTCGCCGGTGGATGCCGGTCACGCGGTCTCCGAGTATCCGACACGTACGCGGGTCACCCAGCACATCGTGCGGGGGTGTGGCGTATACGCCCGACACCAGGATCTCGAGTACAGGTACAGCAGGCTGCTCGGCCGAGGAGCGCAGCGGGGCCCAGTTCTCGCTGACGACGGGCTGGTCCTCAGATCCTGTGATGCCGGGCGCCGCTCGCTTCTCGCCTGGCCCTGCCTGTTCGCCGGGATGCCGCCCCTCCGCCATGAACTCCCCCTCGCCCGTGTCCGGTTCGCCCGACCTCCTCCCCCGCGCCGTGCGGCATGGCTACTCTGCCGCACAGGAATCCATCGGGGTAAGGGGGTCGGAATGGAGACAGGGCTTGTTCTGACGGAGGTCGCTCTGCCAGGTGGTGCCCGCATGATGATCCAGGCCGTCAGCGTGGCTCCGGGGCGCGTGACAGCCCCGACGCCAGCCGGTGACGCATTCGAGGACTCCGTCGACGAGGAGGTCGGCTTCTTCCGACACGGGCTGGGGCAAGTAACGGAGGCTCTGGGATCGTTCGCGCAGGCGATCACCGAATCCCTGAGCCAGGCCAGGCCGGACCGCGTCACGGTGGAGTTCGGCTGCCAACTGGGCGTGGAGCCGGGCGGGCTGATCGCGCTGATCACCCAGGCGGGGGTGGATGCCAACCTCAACGTCACCCTGGAATGGCAGAGGGCTCCGGCCGGCAGTGCGGCACCGACCGCACAGGGCTCATCCGCCGCCGGCTGATCTGCGGAGCCGGGGATGGCGGATACACCGACGGGCTGGGGGCGCCTGACCTCCGCCCTGAACCACAGCACGCTTGCGCTCAGCGCCACAGGGCGCGGCGGGGGCACCGGATACGGCACCGGCTTCTTCATAGGCCCCGGCCTGGTGCTGACCTGCGCACACGTCGTATGCCCTGACGGCCGGCCCGCAGCCATGGTCGAAGGCATGTGGCGGGACAGCGGCGGCGAACAGCACCGGCTGTCCTTCATGCCGGTCACTGACACCGACGTACGACCCTTCGCGGGTGGAACCGGCGCGGATCTTGCCCTCCTACGGCTGTCGGCGTTGCCGCAGGGGCACCCCTGCGTCGCTCTGTCCCGCGGGCCGGGAGACCTGGAGCCGGACAAGAAGCTGTACGTGCATGGCCATCCGCGGCACGCCTATTGGGGCGGTGATTCGTTCGATCTCTCGGTGGTGGGTGTGTCGCGGCACCGGGCGGGCGCAATACTGGTCAAGGCGATCGGATCCGAGGTATGGGGCGGGGTCAGCGGTGCTCCGGCCATCGACATGGAGTCGGGGTGCGTCGTCGGGGTCCTGCGGGCCAAGCAGCCCGCGGAGGGTACCGGGCGCGAGTACGAGTCACGGCTGGTGCCGGCCCCGGTGGTGTGGGATTCCTTTCCCGAACTGGCCCAGGTGCAGCACCTGGGCCTCCCGCAGCTGGACGAGTGGCTGGACTGGCTGTCCGATGCCCAGCTCCAACAGGCCAACTGGCGTTGTTCCGGGCCGGACATGACCGACTACATGACGCTGGTCCGCGAGGCGACCGAACACAGTGGCTACCTGGAGGCACTGGCCTCGTCCCTGCGCGCACGCGGGGCCGCCCCGCGCATGGGCGATATCTACGTGCCGGTGCGGGCGAAGCCCGGGCACGATAACGAGTCGCCCGCTTCACGCTGCATGCCGGTGGAATCGTCCGCGCTGGCGGGCGGAGCGCACATCGTCGGCGGGCCGGGCACCGGCAAGTCCAGTCTGCTGCGGGCGGTGGCCAGGGATGTCGCTGAGCAGTGGCTGAACGGGAGTCTGAGCGACTACGTCCCGGTGTACGCGGCCGCGCCCGTCCTCGCAAGCAGTACCGGTCCCGGCGGCCGCTGGGACCCGTTCGCGATGCTGGAATCCGCCGTCGCCGCAGACCTGCGCCCCGCTCTGGCTCTGCAGCCGGGCAGGACCAGCAAAAGCCCGCTGGCACGAGCCTTCGAGGATCCGCCGTTCCCGGCACGGAAGTGGCTCGTCCTGGTGGATGCGGTCGACGAGGTCCAGGACGGGCAACTGCGCGACCTGCTGGAGGACGCGCTGACCAAGTATGCCAGCACCCCGCATCTGGCGCTGGTGGTCACCAGCCGTGAGTGGTTCTGGTCGCGCGGGATCGAACAGGCAGGTCTGGAGAGCCTGCGCCTGTGCCGGCTGAACGAGAGCATGCACCGGGCCCTGGTCGCCAAGTGCCTCGCCGCCTTCCGGCTGCACGGCGAGGACATGGTGGAGAATTTCCTCCGCGAGCTTGCGGCACGGCGGCTCACGGACCTCGCCATGCAGCCGATGTTCTGCGTCGCCCTGTGCCGGGTGTTCGCCGAAGCCGACCGAAGAGCCCTGCCCGCAGGCCGCGGAGCCCTGTTCGACACGCTCACCGACATCCTGCTGGCCGGTGCCGCCCGACGAGAGACCGCTGTCGACGTCAAGCCAGAACGCCTGCGCGAGCTGCTGATGACCCACGCAGGCGAGCGTGAGCGCCCCAACCAGGTCCCCCTGCCGCTGGACAGCCTCATCGACCACCTGCTGGACCGCGAACGTCTCGCATCGTCCAAGGCGCGATGGAGCGAAATGGTCCGCACCCACCTGTACGGCTCCGGCCTGCTCACCCCCAACTCCCCCGACGAACAGCCCTTCTCCCACCAGCTCCTGGCTGCCTACTTCTCGGCCCGCTACTGGGGAACACGGCATCCGCAGCCAGGCCCGGACCACGTCCGCGAGATCGCCGTGAACTGTATGAAGAGCCACACCGAGGACCACGCCCTGTTCTGCGCGGAGCACATCATGACGACCGTCCCCGACGTCGTCGCCGCGCTCCTGACGTCCTGGCCCACAAGCCGCCAACGCCCCGCGGCAGTCATGACAGCAAAGCTCGCCCGCGACGGCGCACCAGTCCCGAAGCACCTGCTCGCGCACGCCCTCAAAACCCTGACCCGCTGGGCCACCAAGGCAGACAGCCCCAGCCCGCCCCGGACGAGCCCCTCCCTGCCGAACGAGCCCGGCTGGCCGCAATGGGCAGCCGCCCAAATCGCCTACCTCGAACAGAAGTTGTAAAAGACCTGGCGGGTCCACATCGACAGGCGGCGTACGCGGCGCGGTGTGCTCGGATAGCCCTCAGGCTGGCCGCAGGCGAGCCCAAGGGCGAGTAGGCCAGCATCATCCGCGCAGGGGACGTGTCCTGGGATCCCTCAAGGAGCGGTCATGGGGTCGCGCTGTGGATGCCGAGGACGTCGTAAAGGTGTCGGCCATGGGCCCACTTCTTCAGCTCGGCGCGGCCCATGAGGATGAGCTGGTGGTGCTGGGCGAACTTGATCGCTGGTTCGGTGAAGCCGTTGAGGGCGATCATGATCGGGAGGTCGGCCCCGTGGTGCGGCCGCGCTGTGCCGTTGAACTGCTGCACGTGTCCTGAGCCGACCGGGTTGGAGTACTGCGTGGAGTAGGCCGCCGGCGAGGTACCCGTGGCGCGGGTCCTTTTCCGTCGGCCCCTCCCCGAACGGGACGGGTCACTTTCGCAACATCCCGCTCTCCAGTGACTGATTCCGGAGTGAGGTTGTCAGCCGACCTGCGTGGATGGCGTGATGGCAGGCTTCACAGACAACGAGCGTCTTGCGTCGCCGTTGTGCCATCCGTCGGGTCCACTCGGAGGTCTCCGGTCGGCCGGGCTTGTTGAGGTCGGCCATCTTCCGGATGTGGTGAACTTGCAGCCCCATCCGGGATTCACAGATCTCGCACTGCCCAGCCAGCAGGCGACGAATGAGCTCATTCGCCCATGTGTGCTGTATGACCGGCTTCCTGTCGGATATGACAGCTCCGCGCTGTCGTTGCAGAGGAATCCCGCCGAAGCGAGCGATCAGCGGCTTCTTCCCGTCACGGGGAACCATGACCTGGAAGCACCGCCGTGGCCCCAAGGGGGTCTCGACCATTGCGTTGAATCGCCGAGCCATCTTGGCCACGGTGGAGTTGTACTTCGCGGCCATGGTCTTGAGCAGGGATGCCCCCATGACCCAGTGCAGGGTGTGTAGACGCCACACGTCCTGCGCCAAGAAGTAGTACTGAACGAACCCGCGATACTCCGTCTGATACTTCATCATGATGGTGTAGTCGCTGTCATGAATCAGAATCGAACGGTGCGTAGGCTTCCCTCCACACATGTACAGCATGCAGCGTTGCCGGATTACGTCACGAGGAACGTAAAGGCCGATGCCGCCATTTACCGTGCGGCGCCCGCCAGTCAGTTTCGTGTCCTCGTGCTGAACCTTCACGTCATAGCCGAGGAATCGTGCCGCCTGGGTGGCGGCATGCGTGATCAAGGTCTTCGGAACAGAGAGTTCCAGCCCGAGATCTGCTCGCAAGAAATCTCGGACCCTATCCTTGATCTCTTCAGCTTCACGTTTTGGTCCTGCAAACCCGAGAAGCCAATCGTCCGCGTACCTGACGTACTTAAGCCTCCGATACCCTGGATCATTCGGGTCATTGCTCGGCAGTCGGCGGCGTTGCCGCCTCAACTCCCGAACCGCCGAGACATCTTTGCGGCGTTTGGCCCGTAGAATCGCAGCGCAGATAGCCATGTACTCAGGGTTGTGCTCGCGTTTGTCTCCCCGGTTGTAATCTGGCATCAACTCTTGTTCCACGAACCTGTCCAGCCGGTCCAGGTATATGTTGGAAAGCAACGGTGAAACGATCCCACCCTGTGGCGCACCACTGAGCGTCGCGTTCCATCGCCAGTCTTCCAAGTACCCGGCCTTAAGCATCCGGTCGATCAGTCGCAGGAACCGTCCATCGTGGATTTTCTCTCCAAGGATCGCGAGCACGATCTCGTGATCCAGGCTGCCGAAGCAGTCCGAGATATCCCCCTCGATGAACCAGCGTGTCCCGGTCCAGGTGTTGGCCACCTCAGTCAATGCTGTGTGGCATCCCCGGCGGGGACGAAAACCGTGTGATCGGTCGGAAAACTGGGGGTCGTAGTACGCGTCCAGCAGCAGCCGGACTACCTCCGCCACCAGCTTGTCCGACCAAATCGGCAGGCCAAGCGGCCTTGAACCCCGATTTTTCTTGGGGATCTTGATCCGCTTCACCGGCGTCCACCGATACGTCTCCGAGCGCAAGGCTTGGATGATCGTCTCGATCTTCGCCAGCGACATACCGTCCACGGTTTCCCCTGTGACCCCTGGCGTCATCGCACCCTTGTTGGCGTAGATGCGCCCATAGGCCATCAGGAATAACTGTGAGTTGAAAAGTTGTCGGTACAGCCTCTCAAGCGGCATACCCTTCTTGCCGCGTTCCCGGATGACTTCCAGCACAGTTGCGGCGTTCTGCATTACGCATGCCTCCCTTACTGGATTCCCCAATCACCTGTGTCCCTTTGCCCTCATTCCGGCTTTCCCGGACTTCATGGCCGGTCGTTACTCCGGCGACTACTACGGACACTCCGTCACCTTAGGGCTCGCGCCCCTTAGGTGATCCCGTGGTGCGTCCTCGATGTACGTGTCGAGCGCGACTTAGGCCGCCCACTCATCTCCTTGACCTCCCTCGTTGGGAGACGTTTCACGACCTGGAAGTTACCCCTGACATGCAAACCATCTGGGGTATGTCGTGACACCGGTTTCAGACGTTTTTCCGGCGGGAGGATACTTTCTCCACCTGGAGATTAGGCTTCAGGCAATCCAGCTTTGGCCATATCGCACGGGTCTAGCGGAGCGTTGCCTTTGAACGTCTCGGGACAGCCTCCGCGTTCCTGACATGCTGTTGTCCCCTCGCGCTTTCGCGTCCAGGTAAGTCAGGCGACCCAGGAATATTCCTCCAAATTCCTCCCAATTGGGTTGGGGATACATCGAAGCGCCTCACGGCGCACTTGCACTGCAGGATCAGGAGACGGTCTTCGTCGTCCCGTGCAGTGACGTCAACGCCGAGGTCCCCGGCCCCGCCGACCCGGCGGGGGCTGCGGAATCCGTCACGGGCCAGAAGGTCGGCGCACGCCTGCTCGAAGCCCGTGGCGGTCATCGAGGAGAGCTGCTTCATCTTGTAGGTCAGCAGGTCCGGGGCGGGCTCATCGTCCGTCGCGTCAAACACGTAGTGGGAGCCGCCGTAGGCCTGGGCGTCAAGGAAGAAGGACAGGACCTTGCCGGCCAGGATGAGCACGCCCAGTCCGCCGACCACGGTCAGCCCGGTCCACCACGGGTGATCTGCTATCAGATTCCACAGGTCCACCGTGATCCACCGGCTGACGTCCTCGGTGAGCCACTTCCAGAGCATCTTGCCGATGGCCAACGCGAGAACGACGTACAGCAGGAACTTCAGCAGCGGGTCGAGTGACCCGTCTTCGTCGAACACCACACCCCCGAATGATGATCAGCGAGCCTGCCGGTGATGCAGCGCCCGTCCCAAGAGATCGGTGTAGCAGCGGGTACTGACAGCAATTGATGGCCCGTCACGGAACCGGGCCTGGTCAGGACCCCATCCGGCCACCGGCACCGGAAGGGCGTGCGCCCATGCGCCAGTTTGCCTGTGGCCGCTGGCCTGGGCAGACGTATGTCGTGGTCCCCCGTGCAGCCACCCCGGCGAACCCCGCCGTAGGAAGCAACGGGCGCGTACTGAATGACCTGTCACCTGCGGATACGGCCGGGGACACACTCAGTGGCCCGCATCGCCACAAAATGGCGAAATGCAGGGGACGTCCGCTCGTTGCCACAGCGCGCCGGAGCCGCGGCTAGGCGGACAGCGGCGGTCGGGTCAGCCACCTCTTGATCAGTACACCCGGCATCCGGACCGGCTCGTAAGACGCCATTTCAGTTGGCGTGATCTTGCGGCAGTCCGGGGTGATGACTGCTGCGCTCGTCGAGCGGATGGCGCCGGATGAGCTGTGGGCGTTGTTCCAGCGGATGCCGCCGGCGCCGGTTCGTCCGCAGGGTGGAGGGCACCGCTGGCGAGGGGACCCGCGAGGTGCTGGCCGCGATCGTTCTCGTGGCCACCTCGGGCTGCACCTGGAACCAACTCCCGCCGGGATTCGGGCTGCCGGGGGCACCGCCTTCCGACGGTTCATCTCCTGTCAGGGCCGCCCCCGGCGAGGACTGGCTCGACCGCGGTTCAAGATGCCCATAGATCTCGTGTCGGTCCGGATCTACGCGATTTCCAACGCTGCACTGTATTGGCCGTCAGTGCGGTCGTAGATGACGAGGGCGGGGTGGACGTTGGCATCGTGTACCCGGCCGAGGGCCACCGCCGCGGAAACGGGCACGGCGGCCAGTACGTGCAGCCGCTGCAGGTTCTTGTGGGTGGCTTCCAGTTCGGACAGGAGCAGCCGGAGTGCTGAGGTGAACTCGTCGAGTGCGGAGAGCGAATTGATGACATCAACAGACGGAGTGAGGTTTTGCGGGCTGATCGTCCAGCGGGGCAGCGTGGCGAGCGGTCCGGGGAGTTCTCCTGCCTGAATGGAGCCGGAGATGTTCAGCAGCAGCACGCCCTGCGACGCGTCGGGCGAAGGGGCGAGGGGAGACTCGGTGGTGAAGCGTACGGTCGTCTCCGCGGTGCTCGGCCAGCACCAGGATTCAGTGCTGCGATGCCGCTGGTAGATGGAGACATGGAATGTGTCGTCGAGGCGGGAGCCGAAATGGACCAGCAGCGGCAAGCGGGCGAAGGCGAACGCGCTGACGTGCTGCACCGAGTCCTCGCGCAGGGCGTCGGCGAGCTTGTGTTCAAGGACCCGGTCGATCTGCTGTCGGCATTGCTCCCAGTAGGCGGGACCGCCCGTCTTCTCGCCGGGCACATGGCGTAGATCGATCTCGAAGCCGTCGCCGTGCAGGCTGAGCGGAAATTCTGGGAATCGCTCTTCGGAGCGGATGACGGCCTCGGTGGCAGTGGGTTTCGTAAGCTCGACCTCTTGGCCGCGCACCTGTCCGATCAGCCGGATCACCGCTGTGCCGGCTCCGGGGTTCAAGCCTGTAAGCCTTCGGATCCACGCCTCCCGTTCACGTTTGATGCGTCGCAGCCGCTCAACCGTCATGACATCCAGAGAGCCCTTGCGGTCGATTTCGTTGTGCTCGCCACGGCACAGCAGCATCAGGTTGTCGGCCAAGTCGCGCTGGTTCTTGGGCAAAGGGTCCATGCCGCGTGGCGAGTTCGCCGTTGCATCCTGTCCGACGATGTGGGCGAGTTCTCCAAGGGTGAAGTCCTGGTAGGTGAGTTTGCCCTCAAGGAGGTAGATGCCGCACAGTTCACAGCGTCCGCCGGCGCGGACCCAAACCTTGAGTCGCTCCACGTCAGGGATGGACTTGCGCACCACGGGTGGACTCCTTTCTGTTCTGGGTTCCGTAAGCCCGGGCGGGGCTGTCCTGGACGGCCTCGCGGTTCAGATGCCGCACTTCTCCGATGCCCATAGCGCTTTGCCGTCGGCGTACGGGAGCCCGCCTCGATCGCCCGGCGGTTCACGAGGCTACGGCTCGTGGGGTATGAAGTGATGATGGGGCCCACTGTGAGCGTGCGGAAGAGCGACGATGTGGGTTCCTGACGCCGGTGCGGCAAGGTGCATGCCGAGAAACGTCGTGAGGGTGGCGGCGACGGCCGCGAGATCGGCTGAGGATCCGTGGAAGGTCGGGACGGAGCAGCCGCGGGTCGGTACCAACTCGTCGCCGCGCTCTGCGTCTTGCCACAGGGGGTGGTACAGCTCAAGGTGGGGATCGTCGAGCACGCAGGCGCCTGCCAACGCGTCCAGGGTGTACGGCCCTTGGGCGGTTCCCGGTGCGGAGACGGTGAGGATGCCCAGTGTCCCGGTGCGGGTATCCGTGGCGAACTGAGCGAGGGTTGCCTTTCGGTGCGGGGTCTGCGCGAGGATGTCGAGGAACTGTCCGATGGCCAGGCTGACCGTGGCGTCGATGACGACGTCGGCGTCGGCCATGATCTGTTCAGTGTCCTCGGGGAGCATGCCGTCGGCGACCTCGACGATCAGGCTGTCGCTGATGCTGCGCAGTCGGTCGGCGAGTGCGGCGGCCTTGGCTGCGCCGATGTCGGGCTCGAGGTAGTTCTGGCGGACGAGGAGTCCGCCCGTGACTACGCTGGAGTCACACAGTGTGATGTGGGTGGCTCCGGCACGCGCGATGAACTCGGCCGTCCAGGATCCGATGCCTCCGCAGCCCCAGATGTGGATGCGTTTGCCCTGGTAGTTGTTAACGGGGCGGTTCTCGTCCCTGCGGGTCGTGACGGCCTGTCGTTCGTCGGACACTCGGCACCATTCGATCGGGAGGGTCGGGTTCACCGCGCTGGGTGTGAGACTGCTGAGTGAACCGGGCTGCTGTCGCGCGAGAGCGCGCAGCTCGTTCGCAGCGCTTGCCTGGATCCGGCCCGCGAGCAGATGAGGTGGCCCGCCCGCGGGATGGGGCACGGCCAGGAGGAAGTACTGGGGTGTGTCCTCAGCGTTTCTCACCACGCTGGTCACGAGCGAGGTCAGCACGGCTGGCGCGAACGGACTGCCGGCGGGGGCGCTGCCCGCGAGTGGCTGATCAATCTGCTGCAGAAGCTGAAGGAGCGTGGTGCCAGCTCCCATCGGCAGGGGCACCGGGGTGGTAATGACCGGCAGGCGTGCCGTCGGGTGATCTTGCGGAGTGAAGGAAAGGTCCATCCGCTGAGGGGTCCTGGGAGTCAGGTACCCAGCCTGCACCCGCTTTTCGGGCACGGGTTCGCGGACGACGATGGTGGGAGTGCCCGCGGACTGATGCAGGACGCCGCCGACCGCGTGGTACAGGGCGGTGGAAGCGTCGAAGCGGTTGCCCGCGGCGGCGGTGAGCCAGTCCCACAGGCGGTTGAGGCACGAGCGGATACCCCCGGCCGGGTTCCACTCCCGTGCGGGGTCCAGATACAGGCACAGCCGGTGGCCCTGCAGGACGTGGGGGGAGCCGATGAACCGTGCGTGCGCGACATCGACCTGCGGGGAGAGCAGCGGGGAAGAGGGGATGCGAAGCACGAACCGCTCGCGCGGCTCCAGCCGGATTCCTCCCTCCACGGAGGCAATCTCCGTTGTGTCGATCTCGATCGTCACCGCGAGGGCGCCGCTGCCCGTACGGTCAGACGCTCCCACCACCCGCAGGATCTCCGGCTGTTCCACCGCGATCGCACGGAGGTCCGCAAGGGCCTGCCGCTGCCACGGGGTGACAGCAGCAGTCCGCACGGACTTTCGCTTGCTCATCCAGCGCGCCCCGACCGCCCCGTCGTCGTCACGGCGGCCACGGACGTGGCCGCGGCGGGAAACTTCCCGCTGCTCTGCTGCCCCTCGGGCTCCTTGAAGCCGGTGCCGAACAGGCTCTGCCACAGCTCGATGCTGGTCTCCTTGTCCGGATGGTGGTAGGCGGCGTCGATTTCGCCCGTGTGCACGCGGATCCGCTCACGGAAGTAGGCGTAGGTGTCCTGGGTCCAGCGGTGGTCGAAGGTGACACCCGACCCGGAGGGGTCGGCGATCGACGGCTTGGCGGGGTTCGCCTGGAGGTAGGTGTTGAGGTCCTGGACCAGGTGCAGCAGAGTCGTGGGCACGTTGGAGTAGTAGCCCGGGTCGGCCAACGCCCGTGTCTCACTGACCTGGTTGCCCAGCAGGGTCGTCAGGATGATCGACCGGGTTCCGGTGAACGAGTTCTTGTGGTCGCGCAGGTACTTCAGCAACCGGATGACCTTGCGCAGGTTCCCGCCGGTGATGCCGTCCTGCTTGCGCATCCAGGCCGTGAAGCCCTCGGGGTCCGTCGCCTCCCAGACGTTGTCGTCCCGGTTGACGATGACGCCGCGGCCGTCGCTGAGCTGCACGTAGGGGACGATGTCCACGTGCATCAGGTTCTTGTACACCAGACGCACGCAGCGGCACTTGCGCGAATGCGGCATCTCGCGGTAGCGGCTGTGCCGGTGCAGCGCCGCGTAGACCTTGTCGATGTAGGTCTTCGGGCTGCCCTGCCAGTCCGGGTTCTCCTCCATGAGGAGGAGGAAGTCGGCGTCGAACTCGTTGTCGCCGACCGGGTCGATGATGGTCCGCTGCGCCCACGAACCCTGAGGGATCTTGTCGAGGACGAGGTGCCCGATTTCCTCGTCGGCCTTCAGAGCCCGGTAGACGCTGTCCGCCCGGTCGTCGAGCAGTTCGAGCTTGAACCGGCTCAGATTGACCGTGTCGGTGAGCAGTGTGCTGAAGCAGGCGGTGAGCTCCACTGGAACCATCCCGTACATCGTCTTCATTGAAGTTCGTGAAACCGTAGCACGGGAGTACGCCAAGCGGCCGCGACACGACCGAACGGATGAGATTCGCGTCCGCCGACCTGGCATGCTGGTGTGTCGTGTTGCTCTTGCTGACCGGCCGTCACCCGTTACTGCGCGACAACCTGCGCCTACAGGACCACTCTCGCCCCGAACTGGTCATCGACTGCCGCCGCCTGGAGTTCGCCAGCCCGCTGGACCTCGCCGCCGTCGCCGCCCTGACGCACACTCACGCGGCGGACGGGGCGGACATCGTCATTCTCTTGCCGGAACAACGCAGCGTGGCCTCATACCTGCAGCGCATGGACCTCTTGAAGCACCTCCCGGAGGGAGTCCGTGTCGAGGGGGCGCTGCCGCCGGAAGTCCGCAACGATCATTCCGCCAGCCTGCTGGAGGTGACTCCCCTGTCGGGGGCGGCGGTCGGCGAGGTGAATCAGCGGATCGGCTTCGTGGCAACCACCCATCTCGGCAGACGCTTCGGCAGGCAGGCGTTCACGGGCCTGGGCGAGCTCATCGACAACGCGGTGAGCCACGGGGCCAGCAGCCTGGGCGCCTTCATCACCGCGCAGGCGTACAGCGGCAAGACCACGGGCCGGCGACGGCTGGAGGTGTCCGTCTGCGACACCGGGATCGGCGTCCTGAATCACCTTCGGCGCAATCCGCAGCACTCCGACGTAGCCGACAGCGTCCATGCGCTTGAGCGTGCACTGAGCCCCTGCATCAGCGGAACCGGCGAGGACCGCGGTAACGGACTCCCCGACGTCTTGCGCGGGGCGAAGGAGACAGCGATCACGAGCCTGATCCTGCGCAGCGGCAATGGGGTAGTGGCTGCCAGCCACTACCGGGAGCACACCTTCACCGCCTATCGGCGCATCCCCGACTGGGTGACAGGTACCTGGGCCTGGCTGAGAGTATCGTTCCCCAGCTGACCCCGTTGTGCTTCAATGCGTTCAATGAAGGCGAATAAGCACGTACTCACCTTCCTCGTCAGCGAACCGGGTACGTTTCTATCCACTCGCGGGGCGGGGGCACAGAAGCGCAGCGAGCTGGAGACCCTGCTCCGGCCGGCTGGCCCAGCCCGCGTACTGGAGATCGACTTCACTGGAACCGAAGCCATGACCCACAGCTTCGTGGACGAGTTCCTGGGCAAGCTCTACGTCTCCCTCGCGGCCGGCGACCTGCAAGCAGGCGGCGTCAGACTGATCGGGCTGAACGAGGAGACCCGTGAGTCCGTCGCCGTGTGCCTCGAACGGCGCAAGCAGTTCGCCGTGCAAGGTGAAGATCACATGCTGCTGGGTGACACCAACGTCATGCCGGACACCTACCTGCAGGCGCGCCAGCTACGCACCTTCCGTGCCCAGGACCTGGCCGAAGCCCTCGGCATCTCCGTCACCAACGCGAACAACCGGCTCAAACGCCTGGTCCAGGCAGGAGCGCTGGGCCGTAACCGCGCACCCGGCCCAGAGCGAGGCGGCAAGGAATTTCTCTACACCTTGCCGCAGTGACGCTCTGCCGGCGTACGGATACCATTTCTTGACCCCGACCCCGCGCTCTGCAGCGCCGACACAAACGAGTCTCCCCCGGCCGGGTGCGGGGGGCGCCGGCGGCGGAGGTGCGGTGGTCTCCGGGGAGGCCGGGGGGGGCAGGGGCGGGGTGGGGGGGACGGGTCGGTCCGGGTGCGCAGCCGTTCCTGGGCGCCGGCGAGGAAGTAGGCGTACTTCTCGCGGACTTCGCCGCTGGGGTCGCGTCCCTGTTCCCAGCCGCCGACCGTGGAGGGGCTCACTCCCAGCGCCTGGGCCACCTGGGTGCGCAAGAGGTTCAGCGCCTGGCGCAGGGCGCGCCGCTGCTCGGCGGAGGGCTGGCCGGCCGGCGGGCGCCGGCCAGGAGTTCGTCGATCGCGTCGAAGTCGGTCATCGTGCTGTTTCCTGGGCGGGGGTGGTGCGGGGGGGGGCGGGGGGGGCGGGGTGCGCCGCCGCCGGGGAGACAGGGCGTCGCAGGCCCGGGTGGGACCGGCGAGCAGGTCCAGGACGTCGATCCCGTAGTGCGCGGCGAGGGCTTCGCAGTCGTTCAGGCTCCACGCCGCGCCGCCGGACTGACGGCGGCTGATCTGTGTCTGGCTGACGCCCAGGGCAGTGGCGCGGTCCGTCTGGGACTCCCCCGTGATCTGCATGACCGCTGCTGCGGCTGCCCGCACACGCTCACCGAGCGTCATCTTCATGGGGCCACCCTAAAAGATCTATGCACTTCAGGTATGGGAATGGGCGAAAGGGGGTGGATGGGGCGGCCGTGCCGGCCGTCGAGCAGTGACCACGCCGTCCTGTGCCGGCCGGGCCCTCGCACCGGGCCCGACCGGCAGCGGCCACCCGCCTGCCGGGCGGGGCTCTCTTTGAGAAATGACACCGATGAATGCGATGCGCGGGAGCTGTTGGACTCGGAAAACGAGCCGGGGCACAGTAGGCACGTTCACCCCCCGAACGGCATAAAATCCACTGTCACCTGCGGAGACCCCCATGAACCACGTCGCGGACCCCGAGCGGTACAACGGCACGATGCGCTACCGGCGCACCGGGCGCTCGGGCCTCGACCTGCCCGTCCTGTCCCTGGGCTACTGGCACAACTTCGGCGACGACCGCTCCTTCGAGAGCCAGCGGGACATCGCCCTGCGCGCCTTCGACCTCGGAATCACCCACCACGACCTGGCCAACAACTACGGCCCGCCCTACGGCTCCGCGGAACTCGCCTTCGGGCGGCTGCTCCGGCAGGACCTCGCACCGTACCGGGACGAACTGGTCGTCTCCACGAAGGCCGGCTGGGACATGTGGCCCGGCCCCTACGGCCAGGGCGGCGGCTCCCGCAAGTACCTGCTGGCCTCCCTCGACCAGTCCCTGCGGCGCACGGGCCTCGACTACGTCGACATCTTCTACTCCCACCGCCTCGACACCAGCACCCCCCTGGAGGAGACGATGGGCGCGCTGGACACCGCCGTCCGCCAGGGCAAGGCCCTGTACGTCGGGATCTCCTCCTACGACGCCGAGCGCACCCGGCAGGCCGCCGCGATCCTGCGGGACCTGGGCACCCCCCTGCTCATCCACCAGCCGTCGTACAGCATGGTCAACCGCTGGATCGAGACCGACGGACTGCTCGACGCGGCACAGGAGGAGGGCTTCGGCGTCATCGGGTTCACCGCGCTCGCGCAGGGCCTGCTCACCGGACGCTACCTCGACGGCATCCCCGAGGACTCCCGGGCCGCGGCCGGCACGTCCTTCGACAGGAACTGGCTGTCGGAGGACATGATCAGCAGGCTCCGCGCGCTCGACGCCCTCGCCCGGCGCCGCGGGCAGACCCTCGCGCAGATGGCACTCGCCTGGGCACTGCGCGACAAGCGCATCACCTCACTGGTCATCGGCGCCTCCCGCACCGAACAGCTCGAACAGAACGTCGCCGCCCTTCAGAACCTGGAATTCACCGCCGGGGAACTGGCCGACATCGACACCCACGCCGTCGACGGCGGCGTCGACCTGTGGCACGACGCCCGGACCGGACAGATGGACTAAAGCCACACACACGCGCGCGCCGGCCCGCGGCCTGCGCAACGGCCGGCACGACCCCGGCTCCGGCGGCCGACACCGCCCTGCCCGCTCCTGCCGAGATCCGGCCACCGGGCCACCGGGCCACCGGGCCACCGGGCCACCGGGCCACCGGGCCACCGGGCCACCGGCAGGAACGTGCCATCCGGGAACAGGGGGCGTGCCGCACGGCCTCCGGCGACGGAACCGGGCCCCGCCGGCGCACGGCCGGGCGAGAGCAGGCGGGCGGCCACGGTCCCGCGACCCGTCCCGCACCCTGTGCTCCCCCCTCCCCGGCTCAGCGCCGTGCGGCACACCGGGGAGGTCCTGACTGCGGCCCCGGCGAGCAGGCCGCGCCGGTCGCCGAGGCCGCCCGCCCGCCGCCGGCCGGCGAGGGCACCGCCCGCCGACCGGCTGAGACCGCGCCGCCAACCGGCGGGTTCCGCGTGCCGGCCGCCCAAGGGCCCGCTCCCGCGCGGGTAGGCCCCGACGGAGGCATGCGACGAGCGGAGCGCACATGATCCGGGTCCTGGTGGTCGACGACGAAGCCCTGATCCGCACGGGTTTCACACACATCCTCCAAGCGGCCGACGACATCGACGTCGTCGCCGCGGTACCCGGCGGCCAGGCCGTCCAGACCGTGCGGGAGCTGTGCCCCGACGTCGTCCTGCTCGACATCCGCATGCCCGACGTGGACGGGCTGACCATCCTCGCCGAACTCCGCCGCATGCCGAAGGCCCCGGTCATCGCCATGCTCACCACGTTCGACACCGACGAGTACGTGACGAGAGCCCTGCGCTCGGGCGCCGCGGGATTCCTCCTCAAGGACACCGACCCCGAACAGCTCCCCTACCTGGTACGCAGCCTGGCCGAGGAAGGGACCGTGCTCTCCTCCAAGGTCACCCGGCGGGTGGTGGGCGGCTACCTCGACAACAGCGTCCGCGACCCCGCCGCCGGCCGCCTGACCGCCCGCCTCACCGAACGCGAACGGCACGTGCTGGTCCTCATGGCCGAAGGACTCGCCAACAACGAGATCGGCGAACGCCTCCACCTGAGCACCGGCACCATCAAGGGACACGTCACCAGCGTCCTCGCCAAACTACGGGTGAGCAGCCGCGTCCAGGCGGCCCTGATCGCCGAGCGCGCGGGACTGCTCACCCGCCCCCGGGACGAGAACCCCCGATGAACCGGCGCCGCCCCCGGGCCCTGCTCACAGACACCGCTCTCGTCGCGGTCGCACTGGCCGACGCATGGGCCCACACCGACCTCGAGGACCGGCCGACCACCGCCTGCGCACTGCTCGGCGCCCTCGCCCTCGTCCTGCGCCACCGCCTGCCCCTGACCACCTTCGCCCTCACCCTCCCCACCGGCCTGGTCACCGACGCCGTGGTCGCCCCCATGGCCGCGCTGTACACCCTGTCCTCCCTCAACCGCCACCGGCTCCTGCTGGGCGGCTGCGCACTCCTCTACGCCATCATCGACTTCCTGCCCTGGCCCTGGTCCTCCCTCGACGCCACCGAACTCTCACAGACCAACAGCCTCTTCCACCTCAGCTACACACTGGCCACCGCCGCCGCCCCCGTCTTCCTCGGCCAGCTCGTCCAGGCCCGGCGCGAACTCTCCCTGCGGCTCGCCGACATCTCCCGGGCCCGCAGACAAGAACGCCTGCTCACCGCCCAGAGCGTGCTGGCCAAGGAACGTGCCCAGCTCGCCCGGGAGATGCACGACGTCGTCTCCCACCAGGTCAGCCTCATCGCCGTACAGGCCGGAGCACTCCAAGTCGCCGGCCCCGACACCCAGACCCGGCAGGCCGCGGCCACCATCCGCCGCCTGAGCGTGCAGACCCTCGAAGAACTCCGCCACATGGTCGGCGTACTGCGCGCCTCCGGCAGCAGACCCACCGAACTCACCCCCCAGCCCTCCCTCGCCGACCTCGAACACCTCCTGGAAGCCGGCGGCATCGAAGCCACACTCCAGACCGACGTACCCGAGGAACTCCCCCCCACCACGCAACGCGCCATCTACCGCACCGTCCAGGAAGCACTCACCAACGTCCGCAAACACGCCCCCGGCGCCACCGTCACCATCCACATCCGCCTCACCGAAGGCATCCTGCGCACCACCATCACCAACACCGCCCCCACCCGAAACCCCCTCACCCTCCCCAGCGCCCACCACGGCCTCGCAGGCCTCACCCAACGAGCCGAACTCCTCGGCGGCACCATCACCTCCGGCCCCACACCACAAGGCGGCTACCAACTCCGACTCGAACTCCCCCACCACCCCAACCACCCAACACCACCACGAACCCGACCACTGAACACCACCACAAACCCGGCCACTCAACCCCGCCACGAACCCGACCGGTGAACACCGCCACGAACCCGACCACTCAACCCCGCCACCATGACGACCACCCACCCGTTCACAGGCCACGCGCCAGGGACAGGCCCCCGCCCACCAGACCACGACCCCCTTCGAAAACCAGCCGAGCACAGCGCAACCGGCACCCGATGCCCGGCTCAGGCCCAGCCCGGCCGCACGAGCGGACCAGCCGGCCGGCCGGGCGGTTCCGGAACCCGGCGGACAGCACCGCAGCAGGACCGCACCCACCACAGAGCACATAAACCACGACGCGCCAGCAGCCATCCGCACTCTGGACCCACTCCCCGGCAACCCCCACCTCAGCCAGGACAGCATCCACACGGCAGACACTGCGAGACCAGCCCCCTCCCCCCGGCACGCAGGCCGTCCGGGCACCCTCCAACCGCTGCTCGCAAACCGCCGACACCATCGGCCTCACGGCAACACCCGAACCCATGCTGCCCGACCTCGACACAGGCAGACGGCACGGCCGCACCGCCGCCGAAACCGCCGCAACCGACCCCGACGGATCCACCGCCCGGCCCACCGACCCGGACACCACCCCGCACCACGGAGAATCCCTACGACAGCTGAACCCGCCGGCCGGCCAACCGGCTGCGCAGCATGGCGCCGCACACCGACCACACGCACGCCATCACCGAAGCAACCGCCAACCGGGCCCTGCTCATCGACACACCCGCCATACCCGCACCCGCCTTCCGGCACCTCACCGCCCCACCCCTGATCCTGGCGGTGAGCCGTCTACCGAGAGCGTGCAGGCGCGCGGCCGCACCCGCCCGGATACGGATCAGATGCGCGGCAGCGAGATCCCGGCTGGTCCCGAACTCGTCCAGCACGCCGCCGGAACTGAAGCAGAAACCGTTGCCGTCCAGGATCACCTGACGCACGGCCCCGCCCCGAACGGCGATGTCCACGGCCGCGACCACGGCGTCCCGCCACTGCGCACCGTGCGCGCTGCGCCGCCCGGGCCGGCCGGGCGTGATCCGCAGGACGCCGCCCGCGCGGCGCACCAGCACCGGGTCACAGCCCATGGGAGGCGGCGCCGGCCGCGGCCCGCGCGCCCAGAGCCACCGCGCAAAACCCGCACCGCCGCGCGACACCCGCACCGCCGAGCAGCATCGAATACGCCATCGACTCCACGTCGAGTGCCCCCGGCACCGGCAACCGCCCGGCCGTCCCGAGGACCTGGTGCACAACCAGCACCGCCCCGGACTGCCCCTGCATCCGTACACGCAGGTGCTCCGCCCCGGCGACAGGATCCGTGACCGCCACCACGGCCCGGCTCCCGACGGCGTCCCCCGCGCACCGACGGCCGCGGGGCACCGACACCAGCGTCAGGTCCAGAACACCGACAAAGCCACGGAGACAGCCCGGAACCGGCCACCCGGCGCGCCCGACCAGCAGCCGTCCGCAGCCCCGGGCACAGCGGACAGCCCGCTCCAGGCCGCCGGCCACGGGTGCCGTCACACAGTCCAGACCGACAACCGTCAACGGCCCGGGCGGCCTTGCGCAGCCGTCCAGAAGGCCGGCGCCCGCCGCACCGGCCACGAGACCGGTCACACAGACGACTGTGGCCGCCGACACCTCTTCGATCTACCATCCCCGCATGGCCGACGACCAGGGATCCGGCAGCACGACACACTCCGCCCGGCGCCGAACACCCGGCGGTCCGCCGTCACCCGCCCCGGCCCGGCCCCACTCCCACGCGACGCAACCGGCCCGGGCCTGGCCCGAGAGCGACCCCGCACGCCTCGCCGAGGACTGGGCACGCAGCGGCGTCCCCCTCCTGACCGGCCATCGCGGCGGACCTCCGCTGCTTCCGCCCGGCGGGGCGGCCACCCTCGCCACCCGGCTGGCCGATCACGTCGCCGCAGCCGGCGGCGCACGGCTCGACGGAGCACAGCTCCTCACCGAACGTGCCGCGCTCAGCGGACGCGGACGACAGGGCCGCCTGTCGGTCGGCGGCAGCTGCCGCCTGCTGCCCACCCGCGACGGCTGGGCAGCCGTCTCCGACGCACGCCCGGACGATCCCCTGCTGTGGAGCGCCCTGATCGGCCAGGATCCCGAACCAGGCACGCTGCCCGGCAGATTGGCCCACTGGCTCGCCGCCCACGACGGCACCGAACTGGACGAGCGCGTGGAACTCCTGTCCCTCGCGGGCGGTGCGGTCCGGCCCCGACCGGACCGTGCCTGCCCGCTGCCCGCACAGCCACGCAGCGCAGCCGGACTCCTGGTGGTCGACTTCAGCGCCCTGTGGGCGGGGCCGCTCTGCGCCCACCTCCTCGGCACGGCAGGGGCGAGGGTGGTCAAGGTGGAGACGCCGTCCCGCCCCGACGGAGCCCGCTTCGGCGATCCCGCCTTCTACGACCTGCTCCACGCCGGCCACGCCTCAATCGTCCTCGACCCCACCGACCCCCACGAACGCACCGCGCTGCACGAACTCGTCGGCCGGGCGGACGTGGTCGTCGAGGCCTCCCGCCCCCGCGCACTCGCCGGGTTCGGCCTCGACGCCGAGGCCGAGGCCGCCCGCGGCTGCACCTGGATCTCGATCACCGCATACGGACGGGCCTCGGGGCGGGTCGGCTTCGGCGACGACATCGCCGCCGCCCGCGGCCTCCTCGGCATTGACGCAGACGGACTGCCCGTGTTCGCAGGCGACGCCATCGCCGACCCGCTCACCGGCCTCCTCGCCGCCGCACTCGCCCTGTCCGAGCGGCCCGGCGGCGCGGTACTAGACATCGCCATGGCAGACGTCGTATCCACCTCCCTCGCCGTGACCGACCACCACGACACCCACCTCGTCCCACACGGCAAAAACTGGCTCATCACCCACAGCAGCGGCACCTCCCACCCGGTGACCACCCCACACCCACGCCGCCCGGCCGGCACCGCCCCGGCCAGCGGCACCGACACCGCCGTGGTCCTGCGCGAACTGGGGATCCGACTGCCATAAAACCGGCTGCTGATCCGGGATACGGAGGCCGACGGTGCGACGTCCGGGTCAGGAACGCACGGGCCGAGGACGGACAGATCAAGGACGGACAGACCGACGAACCCGGCCCGAAGCCCGCACACACCCGATGACACAGAGATCCACGCAGCCGACAACGCCCAGCCGCACAGACTGACAAACCAACACCCCCACCTGTCCACACCACCATCCACACCCTCCCCAACACGCTGCGACCTCCCGGACGTCCACACCCCCACCACCCCTGCGAGCGCCGGCCGCAGGCGGCGCTGCACCACGCAACACCGGACCGGTACGGCTGGATCCGGGCACCGGCTACGACGAGCAGGTCGCCGGACCGCTGGACACCACCGGCTCGACACGCTGCGCGCGGACGTCCCGTGGGCCGATGCCCTGTCACCTCCGTCGGCCGACCTTGTGCGGCTGACTCTCATCGGGGGCGGCATCCACAGATCGATCCCCGACGGGCAGACAAGCACGTGAAACTCCAGGCGGCCAGGTCGATCTTGGTCGGCAACCCGTCTAGAGATCTTTAATGGTTGGGGTTACGGGGGTCGTGACGGTTGTCGTGGGCCGCGCTATGCCGGAGAGATGAGGTATCCCGATGGCGGTGGGCTGACGGCCGAGGAGCGGGATCGGCGTGAGCAGGTCCGGCTCGCGGCGGCTGACTTGATCGAGGCCGGGGCCAGTAACGGGGAGGTGGCTCGGCGGTTCAGGGTGACCAGGATGTCGGCGAACCGTTGGCGTCGGGCCTTGGCCACGGGCGGCCGCCAGGCGCTGGTCTCCAAGGGGCCCGGTGGCGCCAGATGCAAGCTCGATACCGACCAGCTACGCGTGCTGGAGGCGGTGTTGGAGGTCGGTCCGGCCGCGTCGGGCTGGAGTGACCAGTGCTGGACGCTGGTCCGCATCGGCGAGATCGTGCGGCGCCGGTTCGGGGCCGAGTACACCCTGGCCGGGCTGGATCTGCTGCTGCACCGCATTGGCTGGAGCGTGCAGGTCCCGGCCCGCAAGGCCACCGAGCGGGACGAGGCGAAGATCGCCGCCTGGAAGGACGAGCGGTGGCCCGTCATAAAAAGAAGGCGGCGGACTTGGGCGCCTGGCTCTGCTTCGAGGACGAGGCAGGTCAGGGCCTGAGGCCGCCCAAAGGCCGCACCTGGGGCCGCCGAGGCCGCACCCCGCTCGTGAAGGTCACCGCCGCGGGCACCAAACGGGTCTCGATGGCGGCGTTGATCTGCACCAAGGCCGGCCACCGGCCACGGCTGATCTATCGCATCCACCTCGACCGCGGCCCCGCCAAAGACCGACGCAAGGGCTTCGCCGAGACCGACTACGCCCACCTGCTTGATGCCGCTCACCAGCAGCTCGGCGGCCCGGTCGTGCTGGTCTGGGACATTTTGAACACGCACGTCAGCCGCGCCATGCGGCGGTTGATCGACGCTCGATTATGGCTGACTGTCTACCAGTTGCCGCCATACGCTCCGGAGTTCAACCCGGTCGAGGGCGTGTGGTCGCACCTGAAACGGTCGCTGGCCAACCTCACCAAACACAGCCTCGACGAGCTCACCGTACTGGTGAAAACCCGGCTCAAACAGATGCAGTACCGACCCGGCCTCATCGATGGCCTCATCGCCAAAACCGGCCTGAACCTCCAACCGCCGCATCCCCAGGCGTTAAAGATCTCTAGAGGGCGCTAGCTAGGGGGCAGCAAGTGCGGGGCACGGTTGCCGAGGATGCCGAAGATCAGCTCCTTCGCCAGGCCGCGCAGTTCCGCCAGGAAGGCGGCATCGACTTGGCTCTCCCTGGCCCAGATGCCGGCGAGGGACTCGGCGCAGGCCTGGGCTAGGTCGCTGTTGAAGTCGCCGTCCCGGATGGCCCGGATCAAGGCCGCCTCGACGAACGGACCAGAGAGGAACTCCAGACCCGACGCCGCGTCCTCCTGCTCGTCCTCGCGCGCCGTGGGGTCTTCGAGGAGGCATACGAGCAGAACCGCGCGCTCCTCGTCCGGGATCTCCGGATCGCTCCACACCGGGCCCTGCGACGAGACCGCTGCCGAGTCCTCTTCCGCACTGCGGTGCCGCTCCTTCCTGAGCAGCCTTGCCAGCCAGTTCCTCATCTGGAACAGATCCTCGATTCCGTCCACAATTGCCCTCGCCGATCCCGCTGCCGACCACAGCCCGACCTGCCCGCCGAGGGAGCTGGCCCTGGCGCCGTAGCCCGCGCTCGCAAGCCGGCCCGCCAGGCTCGCCCCGTCGTGCACGGCCGTCTGCGTGCGCTGGGCCGCTCGGCGGCGTCGCCACATCGTAGATGTCGTATGCGACAGCTGTGGCGAGCAGCAGCCTGCCACCGATGGCGGTCGACCTTGCCAAATCGATGGCTCCGCGCGGCGCCCACGGCCCGCCGAAGGGGATGTGCTCCTTCGTAACCCCAGCCGTTAAAGATCTCTAGTGTGATGCGCCAGAAATCCTGAGGGTTAGTTACTACTCTGTTGTCATGTCGCATTCGGGGCCTTCTGCTGTGGCGATCACGTTGTCCGAGGCCGAGCGTGCCGAGTTGGTGCGCTGGACGGAATTGCCGCACCGGCGCTCGGCCGAGAAGGCCCGCATCATCCTGGCGTGTGCTGACGGCATGTCGAACGCGGGTGTCGCACGGCTCGTCGGTGTCCAGGCGAAGACGGTGGGCAAGTGGCGTCGGGCTTTCGCCGCGGAGCGGATGGCCGGGCTTGAGGACGCCGGCTGGATCGGCCGGCCGAAGGCCGACCTCATCCTCGACGATGCTGAGCGCAGGCAGCTGCAGCAGTGGGCGCGGCAGGCCAGGACCGCACAGTTCCTCGCGTTACGGGCCAAGATCGTGCTGCGCTGCGCGGAGGGCGGGACGAACCAGCAGGCCGCGGCCGACCTCGGCATCGACAGGTCGACCGTGGACCGCTGGCGGGCCCGGTTCATCGCGAAACGCCTCGATGGTCTGCAGGACGAGCCGCGCTCGGGCCGGCCGCCTTCGATTCTCCTTGACCAGGTCGAGGAGGTCGTCGTGGCCACCCTGGAGTCGGTCCCGGGCCAGGACACGCACTGGTCACGGGCTTCGATGGCCCAGCGCACTGGCCTGTCGAAGTCGACGATCGGGCGGATCTGGAAGCGGTTCGACCTCAAGCCCCACCTGCAGGACTCCTTCAAGCTGTCCACCGATCCGCAGTTCGTCGCCAAGGTCGTCGACGTGGTCGGCCTGTACCACCACCCGCCCGAGAAGGCGGTCGTGCTCTGCGTGGACGAGAAGTCCCAGATCCAGGCACTGGACCGGTCCCAGCCGGTGCTGCCGATGATGCCGGGCATGCCCGAACGCCGCACCCACGACTATCTCCGGCACGGCATCACCAGCCTGTTCGCCGCCTTCAACATCGCCGACGGCACCGTCATATCGGCCCTGCACCGCCGCCACCGGGCGATCGAGTTCAAGAAGTTCCTGACCCGGATCGACAAAGCGGTGCCCGCCGGACTCGACGTGCACCTCGTCTGCGACAACTACGCCACCCACAACACCGCCGAGATCCGGACCTGGCTCGGCAGACACCCCCGCTTCCACGTCCACTTCACCCCCACCGGATCCTCCTGGATGAACCAGGTCGAGCGGTGGTTCGGCCTGCTGACCGACAAGCTCATCCGCCGCAGCGTCCACACCTCCGTGAAGGCATTGGAGGACGACATCACCGCATGGATCGACACCTGGAACGAGAACCCGCGGCCCTTCACCTGGACCAAGACAGCCGACGAGATCCTCAACTCCCTCGCCGACTACCTCACCAAGGTCGGAACCACCGGCCAGAAAACAGGGCAGAACTAACCCTCAGGATTTCTGGCGCATCACACTAGCCATCGCCGCCCGCCAGCCCTCGGCGCGGTCCTTTCCGGCGCCGCCCCGGGGGAGCAACGATACCGGCCGAGGGTGGGCATCCGAGCCGGGTGACACCGTCGTACAAGCCGAGGTCACCGAATCCGGAAGTGGTGGTTGCTGACGCCAGACTGCCTGCACGGTGCCCTCGGCGGTTTGAGTCCCGAACACCCGGCCTGCCGGAACCGACCAGTGCAGCGCATTGCCGCCAATCCCCGGCGATCTGGTCGCTGCACCGCTGGCCTCCGGCTACACAAGACCAGGGAGCTGCCGTCCGCTGCCCCGGAGGTTCTGGCGGGGGGCTGAAAGCACCGTCCGGCCTCTTCCGCGTCGCGCGTCTACTGGGCGATGACCCAGGTCATGGCCCGCCGACTCACCGGCGCGAACACTCCAACCTGGCGCGACCCGCAGACGGTGACCGCGTGACATCCAGCCCCCTGGAATGACCCGCCTCCACTGGCGCTCCGGCCGCTTCCTGGCCGCCGACGGTCACTGAGGGGCACTGAGAGGGCCTGGCGCCGCGATGTCGTGTCGCCGCGACGCCGTGGTCACGGCGAGGGCGGAATGTCCCTGGTGATGATCACGACCGCATCGACGCGCAGGGACAGGACCTTCTTGCCGTCGACGGTGGTGAAGTCGACGAAGTCACCGTTCACCGCGTAGCCGTCCGCCTGCACCCGACGCTCCCGCACCGGTGGCGTGTTCAAGGACGCGTACTCGATGGTGTAGGTGTCCACGGGTTCCTCCTGGGGCTGTCGATCGCTTGGCGCGCTCCGGCCGCTAGTCCAGGGTGGCCGCCGGGGGCCGCGGCGGCCCGCCAGGGAAAGCCGTCAGGGTGATTGCCAAACCCTGATCGTGTGATCACAAAGCCCTGATCGTGAAACCTGGGCCGCGCCGCGGGATACCGGAGAGGACACATCTGACAGCTTGAGGGGCTTCGCATGACCTTCACCGTCACGTTCCTGGGCCAGACGCCCATCCCCGTTCAGGGCACCAGCAACGCGTACCGGGTCTGGTCGTACAGGATCGACGCAGCGCCCAACAGCGACCTCCCGGTGGGGCAGCGGATGACCCTGGCGTTGCCGGGCACCATCACGGTGCTGGATCCCAGCGGCTTCCCCAGTGTGGACGCGGTGGCCGCCACCATGGTCTGGCGGGATTCCAGCGGCCTGCAGTACGTGGCCGCCAGGGCCACCACGGCCGGCACCGTGACGGTCGCGTTCGTGGCCCAGGCGCACACGTCCAGCGGCCCGGTCCAGCTCTTCAAGTCCACTCCCGGCAACGAACTCGTGTCCGTGACCTACGCCGTCGTGGCGGGCGGTGCGACGGCCCACTCCCAGCCCCTGGTCGTCCCCGCGGACGGCGCTCCGGTGTACACCGGCCAGCCCGTGAACGACTTCGTCGGCACACTGCCGTACGCCAGCGAGCTGTTCGGGGTCTACCACCCGCTGAGCAAATGGATTGGCATGACGTCCGGCCTGGCGGCCGCCAAGGTCCATCCGCAGTCGGCGTTCGGCAACCTCGCCCCCGCCGACTTCCACGGGAACGACGCCCGGATGATCACCGGTGCCGGATTGGCCGCTCTGGCGGCGCGCTACCAGAGCACCTCCGCGGGGGCACTGTCACCGGTCGGGCTGGTGAACCTCTTCCGGGAGTACTTCTTCGAGTTCGACACCTTCCTGGGCACCCCGTCGGGGCACATCTGGGTCAGCCCCGGTGGCACCGTGGAGGTCGTGGAGAGCAGTACCCGGCGGACGCTCGTCGAGAAGACGACGGAACAGGCCGAGGAGGTCTCCCGCAAGAGCGAGGAGAGCCTCACCGATCAGAGCGACGTGGCGGACGCCGTCAAGGAGGACAACTCCAACGACACCAAGCTCGGGGTCAGTGCCACGGGCGGGGTGAACGCCAAGATCTACCACGCCGATGCGAGCGCCAGTTTCAGTATGGAGAACACGGTGAAGCGCGGCTCCGAGACGACCCGCAAACACACCCGGACCCAGAGCGCCAAGACCACCAGCGAGATCAAGCGGAACTTCAAAACCACCTTCCGGACGGTCACCGAGACGACGGACACCTCCAGCCGCCGATACGTCCTGCAGAACACCGGCCCCGACCTGGTCAACTTCGAGCTGCGCCGCAAGATGCGCAAGGTCGGTGTCCAGCTCCAGCACGTGGGAACCCGGCTGTGCTGGCAGATCCACCTACCCGATCCCGGCCGGGAACTGGGCCTCGGGGACATGGTCCACGTCGTGCCCGCCCCCGACTTGTCATCCCTGCAGAAGCCGGAGGAGCTTCCCGAGCCCGCGCCGAAGGACATTCCGTTCCACTACGACATCCCGTTCAAGCACGACAAGGGCACCGACGACGAGGCCGAGGAGACCTACCTGCCCTTCCCCGGTCTCCCCTGCCGCGGGCGGCACGAGAACCACACACCGCTCACCGAAGACGACACCATCGACTTCTGCTTCAAGGACCTGCCGCTCCCCCCGGTCCCCGAGGGCTACCAGTTCAGCGAGGTCGTCTCCCAGGACAAGCACGGAGCCCAGATCGATCTGGCGCCCCTACAGATCGACAAGGACAAGAACACGATCTCCATCCAACTGGTGTTCGCGAACTTCCAGAAGAACAAGTCCCTGCCGTTCGACGCGATCCTCCGCTACGTCCCGACGGATGAGGCGAAGCAGAAGGTCAAGGACCTCAACGACAAGGCGAAGGCGGAGTACCAGAAGGAGGTGGACCGGCTCCAGTACCAGGCCTACGGCGAGGCGGTCCGCGAGCGCCTGCGCCTGGTCAGCTCGATGCGCTCGCGCGCGCCCGAGGACCTCCGCAGCGAGGAGCGCCGGTCGGTCTTCCGCAAGCTCCTCCAACAGTTGGAGCGGAACGGGCACTATCCCGATAAGCCGGACCAGCCGCCCTACCTGGAGGGGGAGCAGATCCAGCAGTACTTCGACGTGGACGAGATGCTGTACTTCGTGGCTCCGGACTTCTGGCGCCCCAGTCGCAGTGACGCGCCCCCGCTGTCCGCCACCAGCACCGGACGGTACCCCGTTCCACCGCAGGACTCGACGCCCGGATCCCCCACCGATCCGCCGCTGAAGGGCCAGACCGTGGCCGGCTGGTACTCCCGCGCGGACTCCTACGCGGTGGTCGACAGCCCGACTCCGACGAAGGAGTGGCGGGTGAACTACCTCATCACCGACGAGACCCAGCCGGCCCCCCTGGGCAGCTCGCTCGGTTGGCTCGTCCAGATCGACGCCGACGAACGCCGCAACGAGTTCCTTAACTGCGCTTGGGTGAAAGCGGTCCTGCCCGTGCAGCCGGGACAGGAACTCGCAGCTCTCGCCTGGCTCATGGACGTCGAGGGCGAGGCGGGACTCGGCCTCCCCTACGCCGTGCAGCAGGACGATCCCGCCGAGTACCAGGGCAAGACCGTCCAGCAGGCCCTTGAGCTGGTGTCCGGACACCTCACGGCACTGGACGGCCCGGAATTCGCCACCACGCTCGCCGCCGACAAAGTGTTCGAGCACGGATTCGACCCGCTGGCCGGCGGGTTCCGCCCGGCCGATCCGTGGCAGGTCTTCGACCAATGGGTCGAAGTGCTCCCCACCGACCAGATCGTCGCCGTCCAGGTCAGGTACGACCCCAAGACGGGCCAGCAGCTGTGACCGCACCAGCACATGCCCCTACCGGCCCGGTTCCGTTCCCGTCGTGCGTAAAGCTGGCGGCGTAGCCGCATGGCCCCGGCCGACTGGCGGGTCACCGTCACCGTCGAGAACGCCAGCGGTGTGCCGGTCGCGGGCGCACGGCTGACCCGGAGCATCTGGGCGGGGGCCGCGGTCCAGCAATTGCCCGAGGTCACGCTCTCCGGCGCGACGTTCACCTTCGTCGCCCCGGCGGCGGCCCAGAGCATCGCCTGCGGGCTGCGGCACGCCCGCTACGCGGCACTGGACATCGCGCTCGTGCGGAACCCGGGCGAAACCGTCTGGCGCTGGACCAACTCCACTCGCCGGGTCGGCACAACCGGCAGCGATGTGACGGTCACGGCCACGCTCGGCCGCGTCCGGCCCGCGCCGCTGGGCCACATCCCCGAGACCGAACTGACGCGGCGGGCCTCGGTACATCAGGCCAGGCTCGACGAGGCGGACCGGAAGAACGCCGAAGCGCGCAGGCGCGGGCGGCCCCCGACCGAACCGAACTTCGTCCCCCTCGACCTTGACCACCGGACGGCGCTCATCACCCAGGACCGCACGGCCTACCGCACCCAGGCGCGGATTCAGCGAGTGATCAGCGGCTTCCACGTGGCCACGCCGGAACTGTTCTCCGAGACCCCGACGGCCCACGGGTGGCCACGGTTCGCGACCACCCCGCACACCGTCGACCCGAACCGTGAGGGCCGGCTCTACCTCGTCGAATACGGTGAGGTGGGTGACGACCCGAGCCCGGGTCCGCGTTTCGCCGTCGGCGTCTGGGTGCCCCACCGGCTGCACGACCCCAGAACGAAAGCTCTCGACTTCGTGGTCTGGCTGCATCCCCACACCAACAGCCGGCTGGTCATTCCGCAGGTCGAGTACCCGTTCCGACAGCCGTACCCGTACGGCATCGTGACAGCCAAGAACGTTCAGGGGAACGCCGATGCCGCCCAGCGGTTCATCGACATCCCGGTCTTCCACCTGCTCAGCCAGCACTTCCTGGCCTACCAGCTCGCAGCCGCGCGCCGGGCCGCAGTCATCGTGATCCCCGTTGCGCCGTCCAGCCACTTCGAGCCGTTCGAGTCCCCGGCCACCTTGATGCGGCTGCTCAGGGAGTTGTGTCTGTGGATCCCCCAGGACTTTCCGCGCGGCGCTGAGGCAGCGGTGCACCGGCCGCGGCCGGCCGTGGGCCGCGTCGTCGTCAGCGCGTTCAGTTCGAGCGTGCCCCGTCTGCACACCCTGATGAACGGTCTCCGCCCCGACTCCCGCTACGACGCCCCGTTCTGGTGGGCGTCGACCGGTCAGCAGGGCCTCGACGACGTGGCCGACTTCCGCCGCGTCTGGAAGGAACAGTGGGCGGTTGACGGAATCGCCGCAGGATTCCTGCCGTACGTCGACGCGGCCGCCTATTGGGTACAGCAGACCGATGACCGACGGCTCCGGATCTACAAGAGCCGGTTCACTGGCGGCTGGGACCCGGCGGCTCCCCGCCCCGGGGCCTGGGGCACGCTCGTGAAGGGCGCGACCGTCGTGCGACGCGGAAGCGGCGACGTATCGGCGGTCAAGGTAACCGACGCACGGGGTCGGCTGCAGGCTGTTTCGTTCACCGACAACTTTCTACTCGGCCCAGAGAGGGGCCCCGAAGCCGCCTTCGAACCCCGCCTGTTGCCCAACAGCGCTCACGAGATGATGCCCCGAGTCTGTTTCGGGCACGCCGCTGTCACGAGCGGGCTGGCATCCGCGGACTAGTGTGGCGGGACTGGGTGGCCAGGATCTGCACCCTGACCTGCCCTGGATCAAGGGCGAGCACCTGCTGACCGGGCCGATCAGCTCCCTGCGTGAACACCATGCCACCGCTACGAAGAAGGGATACAGCCATGTGCTCGTCCCGCCTGTGTGTGTAGCTCTCGAGGTGGCGGAGTATCCGTTGCCCCCGAGGGAGGATCCCCGTGGTGCCCGTCCGCATCCCGAGCTGACCGAAGCGTTCGTCGGCACGGCTCCCACTGCTGGCTCCTGCTGGGCCGAACAGGGCAGCCCCGACCGCCTGCCGGCCACCTACCGCCGCACCCAGGGCATCACCTACTTCCACGGCTGCTACTCGGTCGGCGACGACAAGCTGTGGGGAATCAACCGGCGCCGCAAGGGCATCGACCACACCTGGACCGCCCTGCGGTCCATCCGCGCCGCCCGCGCGGACGGCGCCCCGATCTACGTGATCCTCCGCCCACCTCAACTGGAAGATCCGCAGGTGGGCGGCGAAGAACAAGGTCGAGCTGTGCTTCACACCCACCTACGCGTCCTGGGCCAACCCCATCGAAGCCCGCTTCGGACCGCTGCGGCAGTTCACCCTGGCCAACTCCAACCATCCGAACCACACCGTCCAGACCCGAGCCCTTCACGCCTACCTGTGCTGGCGGAACGACCTCAAGCGCGGACCATACCGCCACGCAAGCGGTACCAGCACCCGAACATCACAAGGCCACCTGGCCTCAGTCTTGGAGCCTACCTACCCAGCACGCGGCCACCCTCTCTGCGGAACTCCGTACGTCTCGCCCACGTGCCGGACGACGATCGCGGGCCGGGCAACGGCTGCGGGTGCCCAACTCATTCCGTCACCCCACGGGTCGCGTTTCGTCGGTTGCCCTGAGGGCCGGCGAAGGCCCCCAGCGGCCACCGGCCTCGGCAATCGCCCCGACAATCACCTTCATGCCTGACTGGATGCCCTCCTGGGGCACGACCGCGCTGATCTCGATCGTGACGTCCGTGCTCACCCTGATCGTCGCCGGGCGGTACGTCTCGCCCCTGCTCGAAGTCCGCAACCGCCGCTTCCAGACGAAGATCTTGTTCGCGTCCAGTCCCGTCGTGGTCTTCGGCACTCCCGCGGCCGCGCGCACGGACTGGGTGTCGATGATCACGAGCGACGGGTCCTCTAATCGGCGGGCCTTCTCCCGCACCTGGCAGCGCAGGAGTTCCTGGATCCGCTAGTCAAGGCCGTCCTGGCGCCAGAGCATGAAGTAGCAGAACACCGCCGACCAGGCCGGCAGATCGTGGGGCAGGTAACGCCACTGACAGCCTGTCCGGTTCTGGTAGAAGATCGCGTTCACAACCTCCCGGAGATCACACGTCCCAGGGTCTCCGGTCGCCGAACGGCCCACCCGGTCCTGCTTCCAGGCCGTGATCATCGGCTCGGTCAACGCCCAATGCTCATCCGATAAGTCGCTCGGATACGGTCTTCGGTCCATGCCCGCATCCCAGCATGCACATGGCGAACGGTCGGCTCGTACGGCGATCAGTACCTCGATCGAGCGATCACGAACCGAGGAAGATCGGATTTAACACCCTCTGACCACCTGCGTACGCGAGGTGCTGACGCCGGAGGCGGCCCGCGTACCCGCCCCCAGAGGCGACGAGCCGCTGTGGCACGCCTCCGCCCCCTCGGAGGCGATCCCCTTCGGAGCCCTGGCCGACCGGCTGCGCGCCGAGTTCGAGTGCCCCGGCATCACCCGCGAGCGGCTCTTCGCGGTCGCCCGCGACGCGTGCCTGCTGCTCCGCCTGGACTCCCCGTACGCCGGCCACACTCTGGCCGAGCAGCGCTACGAGGCCCTCTTTGCCATCCGCCGGATCAACGGCTCCAGCCGGGGCTGAGAGTGGATATACCACTTCCAGCCGCTCGCTCTCGCCGAAGGCATAACGATCATGCGCCGCCTCATCGCCCAAGACATCGAGGCCGGCACGCTGCGGCGAGCCGGGCCTCTGCGCGACACTTGACGCAGGAACGACGGGGGTGGTTCATATGCTCGGCGCCGCTGAGGAGTTGCTGCGCTGCTGCGATCCGGCGGGTGCGCTGTCGTCGTTCGAGGAAGCCCTGGCCCAGGCGCCCGACGACCCCGCTGCCCTCAGCGGCCGGATACGCGCCCTCTGGCTGCTGCGGCGGGCCGACGAGTCCCGCCGAGCCCTCGCAGATGCGATCGCGGCCCACGGACGCCCGGCCACACTGCTGGTCGCCGAGGGCACCCTGGCACTGGGCCTGCGGGAGGACTTGGTCCACGTCGGCATCATGTACGGCTCCGAAGCGCGGGACGACCCGGCGGCGTACGAGGCCTTCGCAGCGGCAGTGACGCTGGACCCGGCCGATGAGCGGGCCCGCCGCGGCCTGGCCACCGCGCACCGCCTCGCCGGACGGGTGGCGCAGGCCCGCGCCGTGCTGGGCGAGGCCGTACGGGAGCTGGGGCCGAGGCCGGGGCTCCTGGTGGAGACGGCATGGTGTGCGCACGACGAGTGGAATCTGGACGAGGCCATATCCGCTCTGGACAACTGCCCGGACGACGTGGAGGCGATGTTCGCCAGAGCCTTCGTGCTGATGCAGGAGGACGGCGGTCTGGAGGAGTCCTACGCCGTGCTCGACGCGCTGAGCCGCCGCCTGGCGGAGGAACCGCCGCCCACGGCCCTGCTGGTGCAGCAGGCCCTGACCGCCAGACTGGACTGGACTGAACGGACGTACAACCAGATCCCTCCCGACGCAGAGGCCGAGCCGCTTCGGGACGTGGCAGAACGAGCCGGCGGGTTGTTCCGGCGGGCGCTGGAGACCATGCCGGACCTGCCCAGTGCCCAGTGCGGCCTGATGTACCTGGCCACCTACGCCCACCTGCCGGAACCAGACATCGACATCGAGCATGCGACGTCTTCGGGGCAGGTGGAGTCCGTGGCCAACGCCCTCACGGAGCGGGGCGACTTCGACGCGGCGCTCGCACAGTTCAGACGCGCACACTCGCTGGATCCGCTGATCCAGTCCCCGATGATCGGGCAGGTCAGCTGCCTCCGTTCTCTCGGCCGCGTCCGGGAAGCCCGTCGGCTGGCCGAGGCGGCGCTCGCGGCGCGCCCGCGCGACAAGTGGATGCTCAGCGAGTTGGGAGCCCTGGAGTTTGACGCCGGTCATGCCGAGCGTGCGCTGGAACTCAGTGCCAGCGCCGGTCTCCGTGGTGCCGTCGTCCACGTCATGGCCCTGCGGCAGTTGGAGTGCTACGACCTTGCGGAGAAGCACGCCGCCGAGTACCTCGGGAAGTGGCCGCGCCATATCGCGCTGCTCCTTGAGCTCGCGTGGTGCGCGCTGGCGCAGGGCGACCATGCGGAGGCGCTCGCTCTGTTCGGCCGTGCGCTGGAGGTCAAGCCGGCCGACGAGTCTGCTGTCGAAGGACAGAAGCAGGCCAAGCGCCTCGCCAAGCGCCGCCTCAGCGGGCTCCGGCCGCCCCTGGCGTGGCATCAGCCGAACGCAGGCGACACCTCCGGTGCTTCCGACAGCACCGCCGCCGCCCAATCCGAGTACCTCGCGGACCTGCTCCCGCAGGGCGTCCCGCCGAGACTCGCCGGACGCCTGACCGCACTCATCCGGCGCCAGGCGGCCATCGACCAGTGGAGCACCCGGCTCACCGACGCCGCCGCGGGCGTCCTGGTGTTGCTTCTCCTCCCGGGACTTCTCTGTGCCTCATGGTGGCTGCCGCGTCTGCTGGGGGCCGGTGCGGGCTGGGAGGTCTCACTCGGGGTCGTGGCCGCCGAGGCGGCCACCCTGGCACTCCTGGTCTGGATCTCCGTCAGCAGTGCCTTCGGCGAGCAGTGGCTCGTGCTGCTGATCATCCTCACCCTGGCGGGCGGCGCAGGGCTCGGGACAGTCCAGTGGCGAGGCCACGGTCACCCCGACGTCGGCGTGCTGATCCCCACGCTGGCCGCCTGCTTCGCCGCCGGGTCCGTCTGGCTGATCGTGGCGCTCATGGCCGCTGTCGACGGATCCGTCGCCGCGCACCTGTCCCGCCTGCGTACGGGGGACCCCTTCACCCACCTCGTCGGCGACATGGTCGACTTGCTCGCCCTCCTGGAGTACGAGCCCGCCCTCGTCGACCCGGCCGTCCGCCGCGAGGCCCTCGGTCTCCTCGAACGGATCGCCCGCGGCCAGGAACGGGTCATCGCCGAGCCGCTCGGCCGACAGCGCCGTCGCTCGACGGTCAAGGAGCCCACCGGGCGGGCGTTCCGCCATCACGTCGCCGGCGTCGCCGCCGCCACCCGCGACCTCAAGCGCTCCGTCCTCAGCCCCGGTCACGACACCTGGCCCGCCCTGCGGACCCGGCTCCACGACATGCTCACCGCCACCGTCCACGCTCGCTGGGACCTCCTCCCCCACCGCGAACCCGACCCCGCCGCCAAAGCCCTCCTCGTCCGCCTCCTCAGCCTCGGCCGCAGCCTCCTCGTCCTGCTGGTCCCGCCCGCCCTGCTCATCGCCCTGCAGGCCTTCCACGTCATCCCGGAGAACCCGCCGACCGGCGTGCAGGTGATCGCGTACATCGCCTGGCCCGCGATCGTCCTGCTGCTGTGGCTCGACCCCGCGCTGGCGCAGAAGGTCGACCTGGTGAAGTCCGCGAAAGACCTGATCCCGCGCGGCTCGTCGGAGAAGTGATGACGGCTGCCACTGCCCGCGCGGGCCGCCCGGCCAGGGCCTCAACTCCAGCGCCTGGGTGATTAAGGTCGAGGCATGACCGCTGAGCTGCGTCGAATCACGCTCCTGTGCCGTGACCCCACTGCACAGGCACACTTCTGGGGCCACGTCCTGCACCGTTCGGTGGTTCACAGCCCCTGGGGGGGAGCACATCCAGTTGGTTGACGGCAATCAACCGCAGGCACTGTACTCCGAGGCCGCCCCTGGAGGTTCGGCTCCGGTCGCTGCGGTACGCCTGGCGGTCGGCGCGGTGAGTGGCGCTCTGGCTGACGAGGTGGCGAGGTTTACCGCGCTGGGGGGCCGCCGTCGCGGCGAAGCACACCGCGTCCGTCGAACCAGGCTGGGTGTTGATGACCGACCCGGAAGGCTGGACGCGAACAAGAGGACGCCGGGACGCAAGCGGGGGCTGGCCGTCGACGTGCTGGGACTGATCATCGGAGTCGTTGTCCTGGCCGCCTCCGCCCACGACAACACCACCGGCACCGCCCTGCTCGACCAGGCGACCGAGCGGTGCGGGAACCGTCTGGAGAATGCCCTGGTGGACCAGGGCTTCAAGGACGAGGTCATCATCCACGGCGCCCTGCTGGACATCACCGTCGAGGTCGTGCGCCGCAACCCGGCCGACCAGGGCAAGGGCTTCGTCCCGCAGCCGAAACGGCGGGTGGTCGAGCAGGTCAACGGCACGTTGATGCTGCACCGGCAGCTGGCCCGCGAGTACGACCACCGGCCCGACACCTCCGCCTCACGCGTCTACTGGGCCTCCACCGCGAACATGACCCGCCGCCTCACCACACCCGCCCCCACCTGGCGCGACACCCTCCGGGCGGCCGCGTGAACATCGCCGAGTTCCTGATGCATCTCCAGGCTCGCCACGACGAAGCCGTTGGCCGGGCTGATGAACTCCGCCGTCAGATAGATGACTTAACTGGCGCGTTAGCCGAGACCGAAGCGCGCCTCGCGGAGTTGGCCACAGCTCGAAAGGTCATCGCCGAACTCGCGCCGACCGGCGACGGAGGCGATCTCGATCCGCCCGAGCAGGCCACTGTCTACCAGGCCATCGTGAACGCCTTCAACCAGCACCCCGACCAGGCGTTCCGGATCCGCGAACTGCACGAACTCCTCGGCATGCCCACCGACGACCCGGCCATGAACGTCACCCGCAGCCGCCCCGGACGCCTCACCCGCCAAGGCTTCCTCACCCAACCCGGACGAGGCCGCTACCAGAAACGGACTTAACGCCCTCTCAGTGGGCGTTCAGGTATGACTCATGCCGGTATGCCAGTTCTGTCGCTGTGTCAGTTTGAGGCCTTTCAGCGGATCAATGCGCTTCATCACCTCCAGACTTCCGGACCTGTCCGCCCGTTTCGCTCGGCTTCAACCCTCGAAGTGCGTCTGACGTAGAGTTCGACCAGAACCGCCCAATGATCAGCGGAACCTGATCTTCCGTCACGCCCATGATCCCTCTGGGACGTGAGCCAGCGGAAGCCGTACCCCAGCGACCTCTCCGACGCCCGATGGGCCCTGATCGAGCCGACGTTGACGGCCTGGAGAAAAGCCCGGCTCGACCGCAGACCCACCGGGCAGCCGGCCAAGGTCGACCTGCGCGACGTATTCAACGCACTCCTCTACATCAACCGCACGGGAATCCCCTGGAAATACCTCCCACACGGGTGCCACGCCCGCGCAGTTCGCCGATTCGCGAACACCCTGCGGGCCCTGTGCCGCTTGGTCACCTGAGCCGCGAGGTAGATCTCGCCCCGTCCCCCTGCCACGGCAGGAAGCTCGGTCGTCAGCAGACTCGCCCCTCGCCCAGGCGCATGCCGGTGTAAACGAGCGAGTCGGCGAACAGCGCGTTGCGCTCACCGTGCCGACCACGCCACTTCGGGTCCGGTCTGCCGTCCGGCAGCTCGCCCCGCAGCCCCACATTGCGCCACAGCAGGTAGTCGACGAACTGCACAATGTGCAAGGGCTCTTGATCGTCGTCCACGTCGTACTCGGCGTTGACCCGGACGCGCTTCGGGCCCTGCGGCGTCATGACCGTCTTGTCGATGTACCGGAACGGCTCGTGATCCAGCAGCTCCTCGTACAGGGACCACTCCACCCACTTGTCGAGAGCCGCGATGGACCGCCGCCACGTGGCAGCGCTGATCGAGTTCTCGTCGTCCATGCGCATGCGGACGACCTTGTAGGCGCGCAGATCAGCGCTGTCCGTCTCCCATATCGACTTCCCTCCCCGGGACTCGTGCAGGAACCGGCAGTACAGCATGATGTCGCGCATGTAGCCCTCGTGCCCGTTGTCCGACCGCACGCCCCAGCTGTCGAGTTCGCGCCCGAACCGTTTCAACTGCACGTCGTACGAACCGTCGGAGCCGAGGACGAAGCACTTGCCGTCGCATGCTCCCGCCCGTTCCAGCACGGCGGATGCGTCGAAGGGCCACGGACCAGAAGCCCGAGCTTGTGCAGTCCGGTGCAGGAGGACCACGGTCTCCGGCGCCGACTGGCAGGAGAAGGCGTCGGCTCCTTGCAGAGCGATGGCAGTTGACGTGCTGGTGCGCTTCATCGGACCCCCTGAGACTGAAGCTACGCGAACATAACTGCGTGCTACGTGAGACAGAACGAAGCGCCAACATAAAAGCCGACCTCGCCGTCGACTCCGGCCAGGCCCTCCTAGACCTCGGCGACCCCCGCCGCGCCCACCAGCTCATCACCGAAGGCGAGCAGTTCCTCCCCGCCTCCCGGGACAAGACCCGCGGCGTGTTCCTCACCTACCGGGCAGCAAGCTACCTCGACCAGAAAGAACCCGAGCCCGCCGCGGCCGCCGCCCTGGAAGCACTCCTCCTGGCCCGCCGGATCGGCGCACCCCGCTGCATCAGCCTCGTCGACAACCTCCTCCCCCGCTTCCAGCCCTACACCCAGACCCAGGGCGTGCCCGAACTGCTGACCGCCGCCGCGTAGTACTGCACCCCACGTCCTCGCACACGCGGACCCGGTGCCGTCGGCGGCGGCCGATCAGCTGAGCGCCGTCCTCGGCTACGGAGTCGGCCCTCGATGGCAGGAGCACGGGCATTCGCTGCCTCGGCAGTCTCCTGCGCGGTACCTGCGATCGATGACGCCGTCGTCCTGCAGAGCGCACAGCAGCCGTTGGAAAGCGGCGGCTGACTCGCCGTCTGAGATCTCTGTGGCCGTAGCTTCGGCGATCTTCCTGCGTGCGACGGCGAAGGCACACGCGTATTCGGCGACGTGCCATGCCACCAGGCTGTCCAGGTATCTGACGGCGTCCATGCTCCGTGGAGAGCTGCGGACACCACCGCGCAACAGCGCGGTACGGCCGCCTTCGATCCGCTCGAAGCACCAGAGCAGCGTGAAATAGGCGGTGAGGGTCGAATCCCAGTCGTTCGTCCTGGCGGGCGAGCCGAAGTCCCCGTCGTGAAGGCTTCCTACGAGCCGGCGGGCCAAGGCGACCTCGCCGGTCGTCAGGTCCTGGTGCAACGCGCGAGCGGTCTCGAATCGTGCCCGGCGGTGTTCGGCCCTGAACGCGACGAGGGCGACCACGACCGCTGCCAGTGCCAGCGCTGTGGACGACACCCCCGCCAGGGCCGACCAGTCGTCTGCGGTCAACTCGCTGCCCCCTCACGCGCCTTGCGGCTGCCACCGGTGGAAGAAGGTCAGGCCCGGTCCGGCCCCGAGATGAAGCGGGATGCCGGTGAGCAGGGTGCCGACGTCGATGCCCTGCCCGGGCCGCAGCACGGTGAACCCCTGCCCCTTGTAGTACGGCCCCAGGGCCCGCTCGGTGTCGAACTCGCCGAACAGCAGCGTGTACTCCAGCTGCCCGTACACCTGCATGCACCGGGCGAGCAGCGCGGCCCCGATCCCGCGCCGGCGGGCGTCCTCGGCGACGGCGACCGCTTTGATCTTCGCGTACATGAGCATCGACATCAGGACGTACCGCCTGCCGAC
>NZ_JBHXMA010000057.1:0-63683 GCF_042721035.1 Streptomyces sp. NPDC058464 | reverse complement strand
CTGCTCCACTGGACCCGCCGCATGATCGAGATCCGCAAGCAGAATCCTGCCTTCGGACTGGGGTCCTACACCGAACTGCAGTCCTCCAACCCGGCGGTGATCGCGTTCCTGCGGGAGTACGAGGACGATCTCGTCCTCTGCGTGCACAACTTCTCCCGGTTCGCGCAGCCGACGGAGCTGGACCTCAGGCGCTTCAACGGCCGGCATCCGGTGGAGCTGTTCGGCGGGGTGCGCTTCCCGGCGATCGGCGAGCTGCCGTACCTGCTGACCCTGGCGGGACACGGCTTCTACTGGTTCCGGCTGCGCGCGGAGCCGGCCTAGCCGGCTACGGACCCGTGCCCCGTAGGGGCGCGGGGCGGTATCGGACATGCGGCTGCCGCCGCGTGGGCGCGACCAGCCCCCACCGGCCCGCGGTCGAAAATCAGCGCACCCTGCGGAGCGCGAAAGCACAGTCCACCCCGGGCGGCGCCGGTTGGTTTCCTCCGGCCCGCCCGGGGCACGCATCACTAACGCCCCCGACCACCCGGGGAAAGGACGTACCGCCATGGCGGAAACGGTCAGCCCCTCCACTCCCGCTCTCCTCGCCTCGCTCGACCCCCTGCTGCGCGAGTGGCTGCCCCGGCAGCGCTGGTTCGCCGGCAAGGGCAGCCCGGTCACGGGCTTCTCCCCGGTGGCCGAGACCGAACTCCTGCCGTCGGACGGCCGGCTGGGCCTGCACCACCTGCTGGTCCGCGCCCACCAGCCGCCCGCCCCCGCCGAGGCCGGCGACTGCTACCAGCTCCTCATAGGCGTGCGCGAGGCGCTGCCGCCCCGGCTGGCGCCCGCGCTGATCGGACACCTGGCCGACGGCCCGCTGGCCGGGCACACGGTCTACGACGCCCTGTACGACCCGCGGCCCGCCGAGGTGCTGCTGGAGGCCCTGCGCTCCCGGGCCCGCATCGGCGGGCTGCGCTTCGAACGCGACCCGGGCCGGGAGATACGCGACGGGCTGGTGGCCCGGCTGATGACCGCCGAGCAGTCCAACTCCTCGGTCGTCTACGGAGATACGTTCATCCTGAAGCTGTTGCGCCGGGTCGTGCCCGGTGTCAACCCCGACCTGGAGATACCGCTGGCCCTGGCCCGCGAGGGCTGCGCCCGGGTACCCGCCCCGACCGCCTGGCTCCGGGCGGAGCTGGCCGACGGCCCCGCCGAGCCGTACGTCCTGGCCGTCCTCCAGCCCTTCGTGCGCGGCGCAACGGACGGCTGGGAGCTGGCGCTGCGCGAGCTGGCCAAGGGCGAGGACTTCGCGGCCGAGGCGCGGGCGCTGGGGCGGGCGACCGCCGAGGTGCACACGGCGCTGGCCCGGGCGCTGCCGACCGTCACCCTCGGGCACCCTCAGCTGGAGCCGATGGTCGAGGGCATGACCGAGCGGCTGGCGGCGGCCGTGCAGGCGGTACCGGCGCTGCGGCCGTACGAGGACGGGCTGCGGTCCGCCTACACCGCGCTGGCCGACCTGGCCTCGGAGGGCCGCACCTGGACCGCCCAGCGCGTCCACGGCGACCTGCACCTGGGGCAGTGCCTGCGGGCACCGTCCGGGGAGTGGTCGCTGATCGACTTCGAGGGCGAGCCGGCCCGTCCGCTGGCCGAGCGCCGGATGCCGCAGCCGCCGGTGCGGGACATCGCCGGGATGCTCCGCTCCTTCGACTACGCGGCCCACTCGGTGACCCCGGCGGCCCCCGGCTGGGCGCGGCGCTGCCGGGCGGCCTACTGTTCCGGATACGCCGAGACCACCGGCGTCGACCCGCGCACCGATCCCGTCCTGCTGCGGGCCTACGAGACCGACAAGGCCGTCTACGAGGTCGTCTACGAGGCCCGGCACCGTCCCGACTGGCTACCCGTCCCGCTGTCGGCCGTACGCCGCCTCGCCACCCCCGACCCGACCTGATCCCCGGGAGACGCGTCCGTGACCTCCAAGAACCCCGTGCCCGTAGCCGCCGGCGACCGTGAGCGGCTGCTGCACGGCACCCACCACGACCCGCACTCGGTGCTGGGCGCGCACCCGGTCCCGGGCGGGACCGCCGTCCGCGCGTTCCGCCCGTACGCCCGCGCAGTGACGGCCGTCGCGGGGAAGGAGGGGAAGGAGGGGCAGGACCTGCGGGCCGAACTGCACGACGACGGCGACGGCTTCTTCTCCGCCCTGCTCCCCGTCTCCGACCTGCCGGACTACCGGCTGGTGGTGGCGTACGAGGGGACGGTCCAGGAGACCGAGGACGCGTACCGCTTCCTGCCCACCCTCGGCGACCTGGACCTGCACCTGATCGGCGAGGGCCGGCACGAGCGGCTGTGGGAGGCGCTCGGCGCGCATCCGACGACCCACCAGGGCGTGCCGGGCACCCGGTTCACGGTGTGGGCGCCGAACGCGCGGGGCGTGCGGCTGGCCGGCGGATTCAACTTCTGGGACGGCACCGGGTACCCGATGCGCTCGCTCGGCTCCTCCGGGATCTGGGAGCTGTTCCTGCCGGGCATCGGCGAGGGCGAGCTGTACAAGTTCGACATCACCCGCCCGGACGGCTCCCGGACGCTGCGGGCGGATCCGATGGCCCGGCGTACCGAGGTGCCGCCGCACACGTCGTCGATCGTGACGGCCTCGCGCCACGAGTGGGACGACGCGGAGTGGATGACGCACCGGGCCGACACCCCCGTCCACGAGGCCCCCTTCTCCGTCTACGAGGTGCACCTGCCGTCCTGGCGCCCCGGCCTGACCTACCGCGAACTGGCCGAGCAACTGCCCGCCTACGTCAGTGACCTGGGCTTCACGCATGTCGAACTGATGCCGGTCGCCGAGCATCCCTTCGGCGGCTCCTGGGGCTACCAGGTCACCGGCTTCTACGCGCCGACCTCCCGGCTCGGCACCCCCGACGACTTCAAGTACCTGGTGGACGCCCTGCACCGGGCGGGCATCGGAGTGCTGATGGACTGGGTGCCGGCGCACTTCCCGCGGGACGACTGGGCGCTTGCCGAGTTCGACGGGCGGCCGCTGTACGAGCACTCGGACCCGCTCCGGGCCGCCCACCCCGACTGGGGCACCCTGGAGTTCGACTTCGGCCGCCGCGAGGTGCGCAACTTCCTGGTGGCGAACGCCGTGTACTGGTGCGAGGAGTTCCACATCGACGGGCTGCGGGTGGACGCGGTCGCCTCGATGCTCTACCTCGACTACTCGCGCGAGCCGGGCCAGTGGACGCCGAACGAGCACGGCGGCCGGGAGAACCTGGACGCGGTGGCGTTCCTGCAGGAGATGAACGCGACGGTCTACCGCCGCGCCCCGGGCGTCGTCACCATCGCCGAGGAGTCGACGGCCTGGGAGGGCGTGACCCGCCCCACCGACAGCGGCGGGCTGGGCTTCGGGCTGAAGTGGAACATGGGCTGGATGCACGACTCGCTGGAGTACATGTCCCACCAGCCGGTGCACCGCAAGTACCACCACCACGAGATGACCTTCTCGATGGTCTACGCGTACAGCGAGAACTACGTCCTGCCCATCTCCCACGACGAGGTCGTGCACGGCAAGCGCTCACTCGTCTCGAAGATGCCCGGCGACTGGTGGCAGCAGCGCGCCAACGACCGCGCCTACCTGGCCTTCATGTGGGCCCACCCCGGCAAGCAGCTCCTCTTCATGGGGCAGGAGTTCGCCCAGGGCGCGGAGTGGTCGGAGGCGCGCGGCCCCGACTGGTGGCTGCTCGACCCGGAGTACGGCGCCGAGGCCGACCACCGGGGCGTACGCGACCTGGTCCGCGACCTCAACACGGTGTACCGCGCGGCCCCGGCCCTCTGGCAGCGGGACACGGCACCCGAGGGTTTCCAGTGGATCGTCGGGGACGCGGCCGAGGACAACGTCTTCGCGTTCCTCCGCCTGGACGCCGAGGGCACACCGCTGCTCTCCGTCTCCAACCTCGCCCCCGTGGTCCGCGAGGACTACCGCCTCGGTGTCCCGGAGGAGATCCCCGCCTGGCACGAGACCCTCAACACGGACGCGGCCCGGTACGGCGGCAGCGGTGTCACCAACCCCGACCCGGTCAAACCGGAGGCGCAGGGCAGCCACGGCCGCCCCGCGAGCATCCGGCTGACGCTGCCCCCGCTGGCTACGGTGTGGCTGCGGCCTGCCTGAGCCCGTCCGGCAGGCCGCCGGTGTGCAGCACGCCGAGCCGCTGGGTGGCCCGGGTCAGCGCCACGTACAGGTCGCTGGTGCCGTACCGGCCCGGTTCCACCACGAGGACCGAGTCGAACTCCAGCCCCTTCGCCTGGCGCGGGTCGAGGAGGACGACGGTCTGCGTCAGGTCGGGTTCGGCGCCGGCCGTGACGCCGTCCAGGCGGGTGGCGAGGGAGCGGTGGAGGTCCCGGGGTGCGATCACGGCCAGCCGGCCTTCGGCGGGGGCGAGTTCGGCGACGGCCTTCTCGACGGCGCCGGGAAGGTCGTCGTACGCCTGCCGGATCCACGGCCGTACGCCCGTCGAGCGGACCGAGCTCGGCGGCTCGAAGTCCGGGTGCTCGGCGCGGACCACGGCCGCCGCGAGGTCCATGATCTCGGACGGCGTGCGGTAGTTGACGGCGAGGCGGGTGTGCTCCCAGCGGTCCTCGACGTACGGCCGGAGGATGTCCGCCCAGGAGCCGACGCCCGCCGCCTCCGCGGTCTGCGCCGGGTCGCCGACCAGGGTCATCGAGCGGGTCGGGCTGCGCCGCATCAGGAGCCGCCACGCCATCGGCGACAGCTCCTGCGCCTCGTCCACGATGATGTGGCCGAACGCCCAGGTGCGGTCGGCCGCCGCGCGCTCGGCCGCGCTGCGGAAGTCCTCCTCCTCCTGGCGCTCGGCGAACCGCTCGGCGTCGATGATGTCGTGCGCGGACAGCACCTCGGAGGAGTCGGGGTCGCTGTCCTCCTTGTCGTCGAACTCATAGGTGCGGGAGGCGTAGGAGACGTCGAGGACGCCCTGGGCGTAGGCGATCTGGGTCTCGCGCTCGCGCTCGGCGCGGGCCCGGGCGACCCGCTCGTCCACGCCGAGGAGCTCCGCCGCCTCGTCGAGGAGGGGCACGTCCGAGACCGTCCAGGTCCGGGTCACCGGGCGGCGGATCGCGGCCGCGTCCTCGTCGCTCACGTAGCCCTCGGGACCGGCGAGGAAGTCGGCGACCAGGCGCTGCGGGGTCACCCGCGGCCACAGCTGGTCGATGGCGGACCAGACCTCGGGGTTCTCGGCGAGTTCGTCGCGGATCTGGGTGATGTCGGAGGCGTCGAGGAGGCTGCTGCCGTCGAAGGGGTCGGTGCCCACGCGCTCGGCGTACAGGTCGGTGAGGGTGTTGAGGATGTGGCCCTCGAAGTGCTCGCGGGCCACGTTGTGCGGGAGCCGGGCGGCGCGGGTGCGTTCGCGGGCCATGTTGACCAGGCCGTCGTCGAGCATCAGCACCTCACGGTCGTGCTCGATCGTGAGGACCGGGTCGGGCAGCGCCTGCCGGTCGCGTACGACGGCGGCCAGCACGTCGGCCATGTCGGCGCGGCCCTTCACGGCGGCCGCCCCGGGGGTGTCGGCCGCGGTCGCCTTCACTCCGGGGAACAGCTCGCCGACGGTCGCCAGCAGCACACCCGTCTCGCCCAGCGAGGGCAGCACCTCGCCGATGTAGCCGAGGAAGGCGGGGTTGGGGCCGACGATCAGCACGGCCCGTTTGGCGAGCAGTTCCCGGTATTCGTAGAGGAGAAATGCGGCGCGGTGCAGCGCGACCGCCGTCTTTCCGGTGCCCGGTCCGCCCTCGACCACCAGGACCCCGCGGTACGGCGCCCGGATGATCTCGTCCTGCTCGGCCTGGATGGTCTGCACGATGTCGTTCATCCGGCCGGTGCGGGCCGAGTCGAGCGCGGCGAGCAGCACCGCGTCACCGGACGGGTCCTCGTGGCCGGTGCGCTCCCGGTCGCCGAGGTCGAGGATCTCGTCGTGCAGGGAGGCGACCCGGCGGCCGTCGGTGGCGATGTGCCGGCGGCGCCGCAGTCCCATCGGGGTGTGGCCGGTGGCCAGGTAGAAGGGGCGGGCGACCTCGGCACGCCAGTCGACGAGGACGGGGGTGCGCTCGGCGTCGTCCAGGCGCAGTCCGATCCGCCCGATGTGGTGCTTCGTACCGGAGGTCAGGTCGATGCGCCCGAAGCACAGCGACCCGTCCACGGCGTTCAGCGCGGCGAGCAGCCCGGAGCGCTCGGCGACCAGGATGTCCCGCTCCAGGCGGGCCTGCATCGGCTTGTCGCCGAGGGCGAGGGCGTCCGCGACCGAGTCCTCGGTGTCGCCGCGCAGGGCGTCCACCCGTGCGTACAGTCCGTCGATGAATTCCTGCTCGTGACGCAATTCATCGTCCGGAAATTCGGTGTTTGACAATTCCACTCCCGCCCGGATATACTGTGCCCACTGAACTTCTTCGTGACTTCATCGGCTTCACCTCGGCCTGAAGTCACGAACTCTTGAATATACGCAAAGGAATCCCCCGGACGCAATTGTCCGGGGGATTCTTCGTATTAACGGTCGGTTCAGCGCAGGACGTCGGGCAGTACGTCGGGCAACGCGTCGGCCAGCTCCTCCAGGAGCCGCCGCTTGGGCCGGGCGCCCACCATCGACCGCACCGGCTCGCCGTCCCGGAACACCATGAACGTCGGCATCGACAGCACCTTGTAGGCGTTGGTCGTCTCCGGATTGGTGTCCACGTCCAGCTGCACCACCTTCAGCCGCTCGCCCTCCTCCGCAGCGAGGGCCGTGAGCACCGGTCCCATCTGCCGGCACGGCGGGCACCAGTCGGCGGTGAACTCCACCAGCACCGGCCGCTCCGCCCCGATCACCTCCGCCGCGAAGTCCGCGTCCGTCACCTCGGCCACACCCGCAGCCTTGATCATTGCCCGGTCCCTCCCAGTTCGCAGGTCGGCTCCGGACCCCCCGGAACCAGCGCCTCGACGGCCAGCGCGTCCCTGGCCCGCTCGGCCCGCTCCAGCTGGGCCCCGACCGTCGCCCGCACGGCCTGCAACTCGCCGATGAGCGAGTCCAGCTCCGCCAGCTTGCGCCGGTAGACCGCGAGCGACGCCGGGCAGGTGTCGCCCTCCGGGTGCCCGGCCCGCAGGCACTCCACGAACGGCCGGGTCTCCTCCAGCTCGAACCCGACGTCCTGCAGCGTCCGGATCTGCGTGAGCAGCCGCAGATCGCTCTCGTCGTACGTCCGGTGCCCGTTCCCGGCCCGCCGCGCGGGCAGCAGCCCGCGCGCCTCGTAGTACCGCAGGGCGCGCGTGGTGGTCCCGGCCCGTGCGGCCAGCTCGCCGATTCGCATGCCTACGACGGTAGGACTTGACGCCGACGTCAAGGCAAGCTCGGCTCGACCCCCGCGGACTCCTCGACCTCGAGGAGCGAGGCGCTGTGCCGCTCCTCGTCGAAGGCCCTGCGCCCGCCCCGCAGCCCGAACAGCCGCTTGGCGAGGGCGATGTAGAGCACGGCGAGGATGTTCAGCGCGAGAGTCGCGATCTTCAGATAGCTGACCTTCTCGGTGAGCTCCCAGATCTCCAGCGGCAGGAAGGCGGCGGTGGCGACCACCGTCAGGTACTCCGCCCACCGCTTGGCGTACCAGAGCCCGACCGCCTCGACGAGTTCGATCAGCGCGTACGCCAGCAGCAGCCCGGCCACCAGCAGCAGCGTGGAGTGCTTGTACCCGAAGGCCCTCTGGATCGACCCGACGACCGGCGAGTGGTCGAGGTCGTAGTGGAAGTGCTTGAAGACCGGCCGGAACGTGTCCAGGTACTCGTTGAAGAGCCTGCGTACCGCGTCCTGGCTGTTGCTGAACTTCCACACCGCGACCGCGACCAGCACGATGAACACCCCGCGCACGGCCCGCTCGATCGCCAGGAAGCGCAGGATGAACAGGTCCCGCAGCACCTTCCCGCGCGGCACCAGCGGGGCGTCCGCGGCCGGCCCCGAGCCGTGCGGCTCGCCGAGCGCGAAGTCCCCGCAGCGCAGGCAGCGCCAGGCGTCCCCGACCGCGGTCTGCGCGTGCAGCCGCACCCGCAGCCGCGGGTCGTCCGGGGCGTAGGTCACATGCCCCTTGCGTGCGCAGTGCCGTCGATCCCAGTCGATCGCCATCCCCCGTGCCTCCAAATGCCGATATGCCGTTCCCGTTGAACAGGAACGGCACGTTAGTGGATACGTCTGACAGGCGTGGCCGAGGGGTCGGCGCACCTGTGGAGAACCGGGCGGCTGGGCAACGGGGGGAGTTCCCAGCCGCCCGGAGAGCGGTGGCCGGAGAGCGGTGGCCGGACGGCCGGCCCGGGTTCAGGCCGAGCCGGACGTCCGGCGGCTTTCGGATGGCGCCGGCTAGGCCTTGGCCAGTTCCTCGCGCTGCTCGGGCAGTTCCGGCGTGCCGGCCGCGCCCTCGTCCAGCAGCGTCGTCTCGTCGAACGGCAGCTCACCGGCGAGCACCTGCTGCATCCGGCCCTTGTCGATGTCCTTGGTCCAGGTGCCGATCAGGACGGTGGCGACGGAGTTGCCCGCGAAGTTCGTCAGGGCGCGGGCCTCGCTCATGAAGCGGTCGATGCCGACGATCAGGCCGACGCCGTCCACCAGCGCGGGCTTGTGCGACTGCAGGCCGCCGGCCAGCGTGGCGAGCCCCGCACCGCTGACGCCGGCCGCGCCCTTCGAGGCCAGCAGCAGGAAGAGCAGCAGCGGGATCTGCTCGCCGACCGACATCGGCGTACCGAGGGCGTCGGCGATGTACAGGGACGCCATGGTCATGTAGATCATGGTGCCGTCGAGGTTGAAGGAGTAGCCGGTCGGGACGGTGATACCGACCACGGCCTTGCTGACACCCAGGTGCTCCATCTTCGCGATGAGCCGCGGCAGCGCGGACTCGGAGGAGGAGGTGGACAGGATCAGCAGGAACTCACGGGCGAGGTACTTGAACAGCGTGAGGATGTTCAGTCCGGCGACGATCCGCAGCAGCGCACCGAGCACGACGAAGACGAACAGCACACAGGTCACGTAGAAACCGAGCATCAGCACGGCGAGACTCTTGAGCGCGTCGAGCCCGGCGGAGCCGACGACGGCGGCGATCGCGCCGAACGCACCGATCGGCGCGGCCCACATGATCATGCCCAGGATGCGGAAGACGAGCCGCTGGATGTGCTCGACACCACGCAGCACCGGCTGGCCGACCGACCCCATGGCCTGCAGCGCGAACCCGGCGAGCAGCGCGATGAGCAGCGTCTGCAGCACCTGGCCCTCGGTGAAGGCGGAGACGAAGGTGGTCGGAATGATCGACAGCACGAAGTCGACCGGGCCGAGCGCCTCGGAGTCGACCTGGCTGTGTCCGGTGGCCTTGAGGGCGTTGGTGAGGTGCAGCCCGTCACCGGGGTGCAGGATGTTGCCGACGACGAGACCGATGCCCAGCGCGACCAGGGACATCACCAGGAAGTAGCCGAGCGCGATACCGCCGACGGCACCGACCTTGGCGGCCTTCCGCACGGACCCGATCCCGAGCACGATCGTGCAGAAGATGATCGGCGAGATCATCATCTTGATGAGGTTGACGAAGCCGGTGCCGAGTGGCTTGAGCTCGACCCCGGCGTCGGGCCAGACGAGCCCCACGACGATGCCGAGCGCCACCGCGGCGATCACGGCGATGTACAGGTAATGAGTGCGGTCCCGCTTGACTGCGGGTGCGGCAGGTGCCGTTTCGGGGGTGCTTGCTGCGGCCACGGCTGCCCTCCTTGACGTCTTCGTCGGCATCACCGGCGTGCGGCTCACGTCCGGGGGTTGTGGGGGATGCCGTGACTATCTCCCGGTCTGTGAGGGCGGTCACGCTTCCGTTCATTTAGTTCACGCTTAACCCGCGGGGCACACTGCTGACATGCGCCTCCCGTCCGTCCCCCGCCCCCGCAGCCTCGCCGGCCAGCTCTTCGCCATGCAGGCCGTGCTGATAGCGGTCGTGGTCGCCGGTTACGCGCTGTTCACATACGTCAGCGACCGCCACCAGGCGGAGGAGGCGGCGACCCGGCAGGCGACGGCGGTGGCCCGGTCGGTCGCCGACTCCCCCTCCGTCCGCGCGGCGATCCACACCACGAACCCTTCTTCGGAGCTCCAGCCCTACGCCCTCCAGGTGATGCGCGCCACGGAGGTCGACTTCATCACGATCATGACCCCGAACGGAATCCGCTGGACCCACCCCGACCAGACCCAGATCGGCAAGCACTACCTCGGCCACATCGGGGCGGCCCAGCAGGGCCACACCTTCAGCGAGACCTACAAGGGCACCCTCGGCGCCTCCGTCCGCACGGTGACGCCGATCATGGACAACGGCCGGGTGATCGGCCTGGTGAGCGCCGGCATCAAGGTGGAGGCGATCAGCCAGCGGGTCCAGGAGCAGGTGACGGCACTGCTGGGGGTCGCGGCGGGCGCCCTGCTGCTGGGCGCGCTCGGCACGTACGTCGTCAACGCCCGCCTGCGCCGCCACACCCATGGCATGAACGCGGCGGAGCTGAGCCACATGCACGACTACCACCAGGCGGCGCTGCACGCGGTGCGCGAGGGCCTGCTGATGCTGGACGGCCAGTACCGGGTGGCGCTCATCAACGACGGGGGGCGGGAACTCCTGGGAGTGGGCGCCGAGGAGGACGTGGTCGGCCGATCGGTGGCCGAACTGGGCCTGCCGGCCCCGCTGACCGGCGCGCTGCTGGCCTCCGAGCCCCGGGTGGACGAGGTACACCTGACGGCGGACCGGGTGCTGGTGGTGAACACGTCCCCCGTGTCGGGCGGAGAGCGCCGAGGAACGGTGGTGACACTGCGAGACGTCACCGAACTCCAGTCCCTGATGGGCGAATTGGACTCGGAACGCGGCTTCACACAGGCGCTGCGCTCCCAGGCCCACGAGGCGGCGAACCGTCTGCACACGGTCGTATCGCTGATCGAGCTCGGCCGGGCATCGGAGGCGGTCGACTTCGCGACGGCGGAGCTGGAGCTGGCGCAGGCCCTGACCGACCAGGTGGTGGCCGCGGTCAGCGAACCGGTCCTCGCCGCCCTGCTGCTGGGCAAGACCGCCCAGGCGAACGAGCGGGGCGTGGAGCTGGTGGTCTCGGACGAGAGCCGGCTGGATGACGGTTTGCTACCGGAGAGCCTGTCGGCGCGCGATCTGGTCACCATCCTCGGCAACCTGATCGACAACGCGGTGGACGCGGCCCAGGGGACGGTACGGGCGCGCGTGACGGTGACCGCCTACGCGGAGGACGCCGAGTTGGTGATGCGGGTGACGGACACGGGTGCGGGGGTCGACCCCGCCCACGCCGAGCTGGTCTTCCAGCGCGGCTTCTCGACGAAGCCGGCGGGACCGGGCGGGCGGGGGCTGGGACTGGCCCTGGTACGGCAGGCGGTCGTACGGCTGGACGGGACCCTGACGGTCACGGAGGCGCCGGAGGGCGGAGCGGTGTTCGAGGTACGGCTGCCGTTGCGGGCGTCGGTGGCGGGGGGCGAGGCGCGATGACCGGCGAACCTATTCGGGTGCTGGTCGTGGAGGACGACCCGGTGGCCGCCGACGCCCACGTCATGTACGTGGGCCGGGTGCCGGGGTTCGTCGCCGTGGGCAAGGCGCACACGGGGGCGGAGGCGCGCCGCATCCTGGACCGTACCCCCGTGGACCTGCTCCTCCTGGACCTGCACCTGCCGGACGTGCACGGCCTGCAGTTCGCCCGCTCGCTGCGGGCGGCGGGGCATCAGGCGGACGTCATAGCGGTGACGTCGGCGCGGGACCTGGCGGTGGTGCGGGAGGGGGTCTCGCTGGGGGTCGTCCAGTACGTCCTGAAGCCGTTCACCTTCGCGACGCTCCGCGACCGGCTGACCCGGTACGCGGAGTTCCGGGCGGCGGCGGGCGAGGCGAGCGGCCAGGACGAGGTGGACCGGGCGCTGGCGGCCCTTCGGGCACCGTCGCCTGCGGCGCTTCCGAAGGGGTTGAGTGCGCCGACGCTGGAGCGGGTGACGCTCGCGCTACGGGAGTCGAAGGAGGGGCTCACCGCGGCTGGGCTGGCGGAGAGCGTGGGGATCTCCCGGATCACGGCTCGGCGGTACCTGGAGCATCTGGTGGAGGCGGGGCGGGCTGGGCGGAGTCCGTTGTATGGGCAGGTGGGGAGGCCGGAGTTGGTTTATCGGTGGGGGAAGCGGTGAGCCTTTCGGCCTGGGCGCGGGCTTGGGTGGCTTCGGTGGGGGCGTTGGCTCGGGTGTAGGCGTCGGCGGCTTGGATGTAGTGGGCGCGGGCGTCGGCCAAGCGGTGGGCGGTCTCGTGGACGACGGCCAGGTTGTACAGGGTCTGGCCAGCCCCGTACCAGTCCTCGAACTCCTCAAAGACGCCCAAGGCCTCGGCATAAGCCTCGATCGCCTCCTCCACCCGACCCGCCTCCCGCAGGGCGACGCCCAGGTTGTTCAACGGGCCGGCCTCGCGGTGACGGTCGTCGGCAGCCCGGAACAAGTCGCGCGCACAGATGTGAGCCTCGACCGCCTCCTCCACCCGACCCGCCACCTGCAGGGCGACGCCCAGGTTGTTCAACGAGCTGGCCTCGCGGTGACGGTCGTCGGCAGCCCGGAACAAGTCGCGCGCACAGATGTGAGCCTCGACCGCCTCCTCCACCCGACCCGCCACCCGCAGGGCGATGCCGAGATGGTCCCATGCCATGGCCTCACGGCGGCGATCGTCCGCAGCCCGGAACAAGTCGCGCGCGTAGATGTGAGCATCAATCGCCTCCTCGACCCGACCCGCCACCCGCAGGGCGATACCGAGATAGTCCCAGGCGACGGCCTCGCGGTCGCGGTCCCCGGCACCGTATGCGGCCTCCCGCGCCGCACCGGCCACGGTGACCCAGTCGTCGAAATACCGCCGCCGGTTCAGATACTCCCCCAGACGCTCAGCCAACCGGACCGCCGCGTCCGCGTACCGATCCTCACGCGCCCACCCCATTGCCGCCACCAGCCCCGCCCGCTCCCCGTCCAACCACGCCAACGCCGCACCCCGGTCCTCGAACCGCTCCGGCTCCACCCTCCCCGGCCGCCAGCGCAACCGGTCAGACGCCGCATACACCCACCGGCAGTAGAACCCCAGCACCCGCTCCCGCGCCGCCTCCCCCTCCTCCCTCAACCCCGCGTCCCCCGCCACCACACTCACCCCATACACCCGCACCAAGTCATGCAACCGCCACCACGCCCGCTCGCTCCCCCGCTCGACGAGGTGCGCACGAGCAAGTGCCCTCAGGTCCCGCAGCGGAGGCGCACCGGTCCCCACCAGCGCGGCAGCAACCTCGTCACTCACCTCAGGGCCAGGCGCGAGGGCGAGCAGGCGCAGCAACCTTGCCTGCTCAGGCGGCAGACGGCGATAGGACAGTTCAAAGGCTGCGCGAACGCTGCGCTCCCCGTCATCGAGATGCACGAGCCGGTCATGCGAAGCCTCCAGCTCGCCGACGAGTTCCGCGACCGGCATACCCGGATCCTCCACCAACAGCGCCGCCGAGATCTGAAGAGCCAGGGGCAAATGTCCACACAGGTCGGCGAGTTGTCCGGTGGCATTGGGATCACTCGACACGCGACTGTCCTCAGGATCGGCAATCCTCAGGGCCAGTTCGAGAAGTCGTCGTGCCTCCCTCAGCGTAAGCTGGTACAACGACACGAGCCTCGCGCCGAGTTGGGGTAGCCGATCGCGTGAAGTCACCAGCACCCGATGCCGACCGTCCCCCGGCAACAACGGCCGCACCTGATCTGGCGACGAAACGTTGTCGGCCAGTACCAGCACCGCCCCCCGCTCCCGCGCCCGTTCGGCGAGCACCGACCGATACAGAGCCGCCCGATCATCGGCCGTATCCGGAAGGTGCTCTGGCGGAACCCCGAGCGCCCGCAACATCGATTGGAGAGCCTGGTCGGCGCTGACTGACTGCTCGTCGTACCCATGCAGGTCGACGAAGAGCACCCCGCCCGGGAACCACCCCTTCCCGCATGCCAGATGCGCGGTCTCGACGGCGAGCGCGGTCTTCCCGATGCCGCCGAGTCCGGATACAGCGGTCGCAAGAACCGCGGCGGAGCCGTCGAGCGCCCGCAGCAACTCAGCCGTCTCCTCCTCCCGCCCGGTGAACCCCGCCGGCCGCGGCGGCAGCGAGGCCAACGCCTCCGGCGCCGCAGCGCCCCCACCCTGAAGGATCACGACCTGAACCCCGACCACCTCACGCAGAAATACCCCGCCACGGAAGTCGGAGTGATCACCCCCGTACCAGGCAGCAGCACTACCCGGCACATGTCGCTCCATGGCAGCCGCAACAGCACCCGCAACCCCCGGATCACCGCCTAGCAGTTCCGCGACACGGTCACCCCAAGCCCGTAACGCCTCCGGCCGCCGCACCGAGCCATCCACCGCCTCGGCCAGCACCCGCCCGGCATCCCCACCCGCACCCTCGGCCAGGGCCGTCAGCAAGGCTGATAAAGCCTCTCTCATGCGCCGTTCCGTCCCCCGATGCCCCCTGACGCGTGAGCATCAACGGTACGGCCTCAGGCCGGGCTCCGCCTCTGTCTCGCCGGCCTCATGTACAGCAGCACCTGCACCCCCAGCCCCGCCACCGCGAGCGCCTCCAGGACCGACAGCCCGACCAGCAAACGACCACGGTCCCCGCCCGCCCAGAACACCACCAACGCAGCCAACGGGACCGCGCAGAACGCCGTCAGGTCGATCACGGCCTGGATCGCCTTGCGGGTCCGCCGCCGGACGTCGGTCCGGTGGTACGCCTCCCAGCCGAAGGTGCTGAAATCCCCGTCTGCGGAGGTCAGTTGCGCCAGCCTCGGCCCCAACTCGTCCCGCACATAGAGCCCGATCGCCGAGATCTTCTCGTCGTTGACCAGGTACGTCCACCCGAGCACGACGCACACCGGCGGCAACGCCAGCAGCATCGACGCCTGCTTGGCCTGCGCCGCCGCGGCAATCACGGCGGCCACCACACCGAGCGTCACGTACAGCAGGTTGTCCCGAAACCCGATCCGCGCCTTCTGCTCGTCCTTGATCGTCTGGTACTCGGCGAGCAGCAACTGCCCGACGGTGACGCCTTGCTCCGGCATACGGCTCTCCCCCACCCGACGGGCCGACTCACACCGGTCGACCATACCCCCTCCGACCTGCCCGTTCTCCACTTCGCTCGTTTTTTCCTACCACTGGTGTTACGTTCTATGAGTGAGCAGTCATGCCGTTTCCCCCACCCCGGAGCGGGCCGGCAAGCGGTCCGTGTCCCTCCCTCAGTCGTTGATAAAGGAAATCGAGGCCAGGACCGGTAGGACGGGCTTCTCGGCCGTCGTGTCCGAGGCCCTGGAACAGTGGCTGGCCATGGCCAAACTGCGCGAGGTCATCGAGGCCGACGAGCAGGAGTTCGGCCCGGTCGGTGCAGACGCCCTGCGGCGCGCGGAGGACGAGTGGTAAGCAAGCGCCTCAAGGCCATGGGCAAAGGCGGAGGGACGCTGGTCCTGGACGCTCAGGGGCTCTCCCTCCAGGTCGACGGCGACGAGCAGATGCGCGCCCGGATCAGGGCGGCAGAGCTGAACGGCCGTCGAGTCGCCCTCTCCGCCCTCACCCCGCTGGAAGTCCGGCGCTCAGGACAGGCCGGCCGGCGCCTGGCCTTCCTGCTGTCCCGCTTCGACGTCAAACCGGTCGACGAGGCCGTCCTGCGCACCGCAGCCCTCCTCCTGGACGCGACCGGTCTGGACGGTCACGAATGTCTCGTCGACGCGATCGTGGTCGCCACCACCGCTCTCTGCGTGCCACCTGTCCGTCTGGTGACGTCGGACGGCTCTCACATACCCAAGCTGTGCGCCGCCGCCCATGAACTGCCACCACAGCCCTCGATCGGCCTGATCACCGTCTGATCCTCAGCCTGAGCCAACGGGACGGTCTGACAGGAGACTTGGCGCTACTGTGGACGGATGCCCGCGAAACAGCCCATCGCTGTCATCCTCACGGCGCTCCCCCTGGAGTACGACGCCGTCCGCGCCCATCTGACGGGCGACATCGAGGAACTCGTCCATGACGACGGGACCCGCGTGGAGGTGGGCTCGCTCGAAGGCTCACCCTGGGCTCTCGCGGTCGCGGAGTTGGGCGAGGGCGCCATGAACGCCGCCGCGCTCACCACTCAGATCGTGGGCTGGCTACGCCCGCAGGCACTGTTCTTCGTCGGGATCGCGGGCGGGCTCAAGGACGACATCGAGGTCGGTGACGTCGTGGTCGGGACATGGGTGTACGCCGTTCATGGCGGCAAGCACACCCCCGAGGGCTTCAGCTCACGGCCCAAGAGCTGGCCCGGCTCCAACCGTCTGGTGCAGGCCGCACGCTCAGCCGTGCGCGACCTGCGGGAGCTACGGGCCCACCTCAAGCCGATCGCGTGTGCCGACGTCGTCCTTGCCGACGACAGATCCACGTTCGCCGACGAGATCCGGCGCACCTACAACGATGCCTGCGCCATCGAGATGGAGGGTTCCGGCGCCGTCCACGCGGCCCATCTGAACGGCCAGCTGGACGCACTCGTGATCCGCGGAATCAGCGACCGCGCGAACCGCGACAAGCACGTGGCGGACGCCTCGGGTTCGCAGGAGCGGGCCGCCGAACAGGCGGCCTCGGTCGCGGTGGCGGTGTTGCGGAAGCACCGGCCCCGTGGGGGCTCCGACGACGAGGAGGGTCCCCAACAACGCGGGGACGGCTCAGCGACGTACGGCGGCGACCACATCGACTTCAGGGGTGGCACCTTCTACGGACCCGTCGTCGGCAAACGGACCGGAAGCTAGCGGCAGGGGCACGGCCCACGGCCCGGTTCCCCACGCGACGGCGACCCTGCCGCCGCGCCCGCTGGGCTTCACCGGTCGGACGGCGGAGCTGGACCGCCTACTCCCCCACCTCGCCCCGGACAGGGCCGACGGGGACGCCCTCCCACTCCTGATCTTCGCGGTCACCGGTATGGGAGGCATCGGCAAGACCGCGCTGGCTGTGGAGGCTGGGCATCGAGCGCGCGCGAAGGGGTGGTTCCCGGGCGGCACGCTCTTCGTGGACCTGCGCGGCTACGATGCCGACCCGGTCACCGCGGACCAGGCGGTCCTGGCGCTGCTCGACGCGCTCGGTGTCCGGGGGACGGAACTGCCGCCGGCGCCGGAACGCCAGTACGACGCGTACCGCGCACTCCTCGCCGAACAGCAGGACCGGATGCTGCTGATCCTGGACAACGCCTCGGATCCGTCCCAGTTCCTGCCGCTGTTGCCCAGCACGGACCACCACCGGGTGCTGATCACCTCCCGGGACCGCCCGGACGCCCTGCCGGTACGACTCATCGACCTCGAGACCCTCGATCCGGACGACTCCGTCGCCTTGGTCAGCCGCGCCCTCCACGACGCCGACGAGCGCGACGACCGCCCCGCCTGTGAACCGGACGCGCTCCGCGAACTGACCGACCTCTGCGGCCACTTGCCCTTGGGCCTCCAGATTGCCGCGGCGATGCTGCGTCGACGTCGACATCGGAGCCTCGCCTCGCTGGTCGCCGAGATCAAGGAGACCGGGGATCCGACCACCGTCCTCGACAACGGCAGTCACGGTACGGATCAGTACGGCCGTTCGTTGGTCCTCCGGCCCGTGCTGGAGACCTCGTATCGCCGACTGCCCGCCGATCAGGCTCGGTTGCTGCGACTGCTGGCCCTCGCACCGGGTGCGGACACCGGCACGGAGGCGGTGGCCGCACTGGCCGACCTCAACGAGGAGACCGTGCTGTCCCTATTGGAGGACTTGGCCGCCACACATCTCGTCACGCCGGTCCGGGAAGGCGAGGGGGCGGCTTCGGTGGTGCGGTGGCGGTTGCATGACCTGGTGCGGGGTTATGGAGTGGGTGTGGTGTCGGGGGATGTGGGGTTGCGGGAGGAGGGGGAGGCGGCGCGGGAGCGGGTGCTGGGGTTCTACTGTCGGTGGGCGGGGGCGGCGGATGCTCGGTTGCAGTGGTTGCCGGGGATGGTGGAGCCGGAGCGGTTCGGGGACCGGCGTGGGGCGTTGGCGTGGTTTGACGGGGAGCGGGCAGGGCTGGTGGCGGCGGTGGGGTGGGCGCGGGAGGAGCGGTACGCGGACGCAGCGCTACGGCTGGCTGAGCACTTGTCGGAGTATTTCGGCTGGCGGCGGTATTTCGATGACTGGATCACCGTGGCCGGTGTGGCGCGGGAGGCCGCAGACGGTGCTGGAGACAGCCACCAGAAGGCAAGTGCGTGGAACAACCTCGGCATCGCCCTGCGGGAGACGGGCCGGGTGGAGGAGGCCATCGAGGCCCACAGCCACGCCCGCGACCTGCTGCGTGCTGTCGACGACCGCCACCATGAGGCCAGTGCGTGGGGCAACCTCGGCATCGCCCTGCGGGAGGCGGGCCGGGTGGAGGAGGCGATCGATGCCTACACCCACGCCGGCGACCTGTTCCAGGCTGCTGGCGACCGCCACCGCGAGGCCATGGCGTGGAACAACCTCGGCATCGCCCTGCGGGAGACGGGCCGGGTGGAGGGAGCGATCGAGGCCCACACCCACGCCCGCGACCTGTACCAAGATGCCGACGACCGCCACCGCGAGGCCACCGCGTGGAACAACCTCGGCGTCGCCCTGCAGGAGACGGGCCGGGTAGAGGAGGCGGTCGAGGCGTATACCGAGGCGTTGAGCATCCATCAGGAGTTCGAGGACTGGTACCGGGCCGGCCAGACCCTCAAGAACCTGGCATCCGCCCACGAGACCGCCCACCGCCCGGCCGACGCCCGCGCCTGCTGGCTCCGGTCCGCCGACACCTACACCCGCGCCAACGCCCCCGCCGAAGCCGCCCAAGCCCGCACCCGGGCCGCCAAACTCGACTGACCCCCCTCATCCCACCCCCACATACCCCCGCCCCCCACCCCGGCAACACGGCCCACATCCGCGTCCCACCCCCGGAGCCGGACAGTCCGTCGTCTACGCCGAGGCCGCCGTACCCCGCCTCGACACCGTCGAGTTGGACAGCACCCACGGTCCCGAGTTCATCGACACGGAGGCACAGCTCGGCAGGTACCGGGCCCAACTCGACGCGGCCGCGGGCGTGGCTCTCGGTGCCGACGCCTCCCGTGACTTCATCCGCACCCTCGCCGACGACCTCTAGGAGCACCCCGTGCCGGACATCACCTGGGAAGAGCCGTTCTGCACCGAGGGTGCCAACTGCTTCCGCCTAGGCACCGACCCCCAAGGCAACGCCTACATAGCCGTAGCCGGCCAGGAGGACGCCTGCCTCACCGACACCCGCGAAGCCCTCCGCACGCTCATCCGGGACATCAAGGCCGGGAAGGCCGACCACCTCCTCTGACCCTTCCCCCTCCATCGCCAATCCTGTGCACACTCATTGACCTGACTAGACCACTCCACTTACCTTCACACGGCAAGAGAGACGAACCCCCAGGCCACAGCGCAGTGGCCGCCGAGGAGGTCGTGCCCGTGCGCCCCACCGCCGTCAGCATCCTTGCCCTCTCCCTCGTCACCGCCGCCGCTTCCCTCACCGCGTGCGGCAGCGGGTCCGGGAGCAGTCCCGACACCGTGAAGATCTCTTTCAAGCAGTCCACGGACAACTCCATCAAGGTGATGGACACGTATCTCGCGGACATCAAGAAGCAGTTCGAGAAGGAGTACCCGGGGAAGAAGGTCGAACTCGTTCCTATCAAGGCCCCGGACTCCGAGTACTACACGAAGCTGCAACAGATGCTCCGGTCGCCGCGGACCGCTCCCGACCTGGTCTACGAGGACACCTTCCTCATCAACTCCGATATCACCAGCGGGTACTTGAAGCCCCTCGACTCCTACCTCGGCAAGTGGGACGACTGGGGGCAGTTCATCGACACCGCCAAGGCGGCCGCCCAGGGTGAGGACGGGAAGACGTACGGCGTCCCGGACGGGACCGACACCCGTGGACTCTGGTTCGACAAGCGGGTGTTCAAGAAGGCCGGACTGCCCACCGACTGGCAGCCGAAGACCTGGGACGACGTGCTCGCCGCCGCCCGGACCATCAAGCAGAAGGTCCCCGGTGTCACGCCGCTGAACGTCTACACGGGCAAGCCCGTCGGCGAGGGCGCCACCATGCAGGGCTTCGAGATGCTGCTGTACGGGACGAACGACGGGACCAGCGACCCGCTCTACGACAAGACGAGCAAGAAGTGGATCGCCGGGAGTCAGGGGTTCAAGGACGCGCTGTCCTTCGTCGAGACCGTGTACAAGGAGAAGCTCGGGCCCGACGTCTCCGACGCCCTCGACCCCAACTTCGGCACCGCCGTCCGCGGTGAACTCCTCCCCCAGGGCAAGCTCGGCATCGACCTCGACGGGTCCTGGCTGCCGCAGGACTGGAACCAGGGCAGCGGGCACGAGTGGCCGGACTGGTCCAAGCAACTGGGGCTGGCCTACATGCCGACCCAGCACGGCCAGGCCCCCGGCAAGGTCAGCATGTCCGGTGGCTGGACCTGGGCCATCCCCAGCAAGGCGGCCAACCCCGACCTCGCCTTCGACTTCGTCAAGACCATGCAGACCAAGGCGAACGCCCAGAAGTGGTACATCGCCAACTCGGGGATCGCGGTGCGGAAGGACGTCGCGAGCGATCCGTCGTACACGTCCGCCCAGCCCGGCATCAAGTTCTTCACCGATCTGGTCGCCAGCACCCACTACCGGCCCGCCTACCCGGCCTATCCGAAGGTCTCCACCGCCATCCAGGAGGCCATGGAGAGCGTGACGACCGGTGACGCGTCGGTCGACAAGGCGGCGAGTACCTACGATTCGACGCTCAAGGACGTCACCGACGGCCAAGTGGTCACCCAGTGAGTCAGTCCGTGCGTCAACCCGAGCGTCAGTCCGCGCGTCAGTCCGAGCGTCAGCCGAGGGGGCGGTCGGCCGGTCACCCCGCGATCGGCCGGCGGCTGTTCCGCGGCCTCCCCCTCACCCCCGCCCTGGTCCTGCTCCTCCTCTTCCTCGGCGGGCCCATCGTCTACTGCGCCTGGATCGCCTTCACCGACCTCCAGCTCACCGGCCAGGCGCACTCCTCCTTCGTCGGTTTCGCCAACTTCCGCAGGGCGTTCCACGACGACGCCTTCCTGAACGCCGTCTGGCTGACCCTCGTCTTCACCGTGCTGTCCGCGCTCGTCGGGCAGAACACGCTGGGGCTGGCGCTCGCCGCGCTGATGCGGCGGGCGTCGAAGCCGGTGCGGACGCTCACCGGCGGGATCGTGATCACGGCGTGGGTGCTGCCGGAGGTCGTCGCCGGGTTTCTGCTGTACGCCTTCTTCCGGCGGGAAGGGACGCTCAACGCCATCCTGGACTTTCTCCATCTGCCGTCCCAGAACTGGCTGTTCACGCTGCCGATCCTGGCGGTGTCGTTCGCCAACGTGTGGCGGGGGACGGCCTTCTCGATGCTCGTGTACTCCGCCGCCCTCGACGAGATCCCGAACGAGATCGAGGAGTCGGCGGAGGTCGACGGCGCCGGCGGCTGGCGGCGGATGTGGCACATCACGCTGCCGATGATCCGCCGGTCCATCGGGACCAACCTGATGCTCAACACGCTCCAGACGCTCTCCGTCTTCGGGCTGATCTGGGTGATGACCAGGGGCGGCCCGGGGGACAGGAGCCAGACCCTGCCCCTCTTCATGTACGAACAGGCCTTCCAGAACAGCATGATCGGGTACGGCACCGCCGTCGCCCTGCTGCTGCTCCTCGTCGGCTCGCTCTTCTCCGTCGTCTACATGCGGCTGCTGCGCACGGAGGTGTGAGCCGAAAGATGCCTCGCAATCGCCACCGCTCCCGCCGGCTCGCCGCCGACCTCGGCCTGCTCGTCGTGGCCGCCGCCTTCGTGCTGCCGCTCGCCTGGGTGCTGCTCTCCGCCGTCGACCCGCACGCCGATCTCCGGGTGCGGATCCCGGACGGGTTCACCTTCGCCAACTTCGACGCGATCCTCACCCCCGACATCACCTACACCCCGCTGCTCAACAGCCTGATCCTGTGCGGGGGCGCCACCGCGCTCACCGTCGTGTGCGCCGCCCTCGCCGCGTACCCGCTCTCCCGCTACCGTTCCCGGCTCAACCGGCCGTTCCTGCTCTCCATCCTCTTCGCGACCAGTCTGCCCATCACCGCGATCATGGTGCCGGTGTACGCGCTGTTCGTGCGGATCAACCTCATCGACACCATGCAGGGCACGATCCTGTTCTTCGCCGCCTCCCAACTCCCGTTCTCCATCTGGCTGATGAAGAACTTCATGGACGGTGTCCCGAAGGAGCTGGAGGAGGCCGCGTGGACGGACGGTGCGGGCTCCGCCCAGTCGCTGGTGCGGATCGTGCTTCCGCTCATGGGGCCTGGTCTCGCCGTCGTCACCGTGTTCGCCTTCGTGATGATGTGGGGCAACTTCTTCGTCCCGTTCATGCTGCTGCTCTCGCCGGACCAGATGCCCGCATCGGTCAGCATCAACGACTTCTTCGGCAACCGCGGCACCGTCGCCTACGGCCAGCTCGCCGCCTTCTCCGTCATCTACTCGACGCCGGTGATCCTGCTGTACGTCCTGGTCGCGCGGCGGCTGGGAGGAGGATTCGCGCTGGGCGGCGCCGTCAAGGGATGAACAGGTCACACGTACGGGGGAAACCGTACGTTCGTACAATCCGTGTTCCTGGCCGAACGGACCGTAGTCACCGTCCTTGATCACCCCTACCTTGTCGGCTGTGCGCCGACCCCCAGCTCTGCCGAACCAGCCAGGTCCCCCCTTCAACGCCCCCGCCGCCCGCAGACTCCGTGCCGCTCTCGGCATGGGGCCCGAGCACGTTGCCCACGATCTGCGGGCCTCATTCGGGCTGCCGTACGCCACGCCCGATCTCGTCCTCGCCTGGGAGCGCGGCGCGGTGATCCCCAGCAGTCCCGAACTCACCGCGCTGGCAGGCGTGTTGTGGTGTGCCCCGGGCGAACTGATCGGCCGGCCGCGGACGCTGCGCGAACACCGGATCGCGCGCGGGCTGGCTCCGGAGGACGTGGCGCTGGCGGTCGGCGTCGACCTTCTCGGCTATCTCGCGATGGAGGAGGACGAGGAGTGGCAGGGCACGGAACGGCAGTCCGCCGTCCTGGCCGAGGCTCTCCGGCTCTCCCTGCCGGACTTCATCACCGTCACCGGCAAGGAGGAGAAGCTGGCGGAACTGCTGCGGGGCGCGGTCACCACCCGCTGGCAGGCCTACGTCCGCCAGGTGGCCAAGGTCGTCCCCCTGGACAAACGCCTGATCGAGGGCACCCTCCGCGAACTGCACGAGAGCTACCAGGGCCAGATGACGGCAACCCTGGCCTGGGGCAACATTCCGGCAGCGGATTCAGCCGACGACAAGGGCGAGGACTTCCTTGCGGCGATCGTCGGCCACTTCTGGAACAGAGTCGAGGACAAGCGCCCCTGAAAAGGGGCGCGGGGCTGTGTTCGATATGCGGCTCCGCCGCGTGGGCGCGACCAGCCCCCACCGGCCCGCAGCTCCCCCCACCACCGAACCGCCCCTTAGAACACCGACTCCGCCTCGTCCATCCGATCCTTCGGCACCCTCTTCAGCTCGGTCACCGCCTCCGCGAGCGGCACCATCGCGATGTCCGTCCCCCGCAGCGCGGTCATCCTCCCGAAGTCACCCCGGTGCGCCGCCTCCACCGCGTGCCACCCGAACCGCGTCGCGAGGACGCGGTCGTAGGCCGTCGGCGTGCCGCCGCGCTGGACGTGGCCGAGGATGACCGGCTTGGCCTCCTTGCCGAGCCGCCGCTCCAGCTCGTACGCCAGGGCCGTGCCGATGCCCTGGAAGCGCTCGTGGCCGTACTGGTCGATCGCGCCCTTGCCGTAGTCCATCGTGCCCTCGGCGGGGTGCGCGCCCTCCGCCACGCAGACCACGGCGAACTTCTTGCCGCGGGCGAACCGCTCCTCGACCATCTTGACCAGGTCGGCGGGGTCGAAGGGCCGCTCGGGGAGGCAGATGCCGTGGGCGCCGGCGGCCATCCCGGACTCCAGGGCGATCCAGCCGGCGTGCCGGCCCATCACCTCGACGACCATCACCCGCTGGTGGGACTCGGCGGTGGTCTTGAGGCGGTCCATCGCCTCCGTGGCGACCCCCACCGCGGTGTCGAAACCGAAGGTGCGGTCGGTGGACGAGATGTCGTTGTCGATGGTCTTCGGGACGCCGACGACCGGCAGGCCCGCGTCGGACAGCATGCGCGCCGCGGTCAGCGTGCCCTCGCCGCCGATCGGGATCAGCGCGTCGATGCCGAACTCCTCGACCATGTCGGTGGCCCGGTCGCAGGCCTCGCGCAGCCGGTCCCGCTCCAGTCGCGACGAGCCCAGGATGGTGCCGCCGAGGGACAGGATGCCGCCGACCGCGTCCAGGTCGAGGGTGCGGTAGTGGCCGTCGAGCAGACCCCGGAAGCCGTCCTCGAAACCGATGACCTCGTCGTCGTACTGTGCGACAGCACGGTGTACCACCGACCGGATGACGGCGTTCAGGCCGGGGCAGTCGCCGCCTGCGGTGAGAACTCCGATGCGCATGGTGGTGTGTCTCCTGCTCGCTGTCGTGACCGGTGAGCCGATCCGATTGTTTCATGCCGGACGGGTGGACGAAGTCCTGACGGGCGCCTTATCCGGCGCCAGGGGTATTGTCAAGAGGGTTCCGCTCACCCCGGTGGGCGATTTTTGTGTGGCTATGCAAGCCCATAGAGGCAGAGACCCATAGAGAGACGGAGTGCACACGTGACGCGCAGCGTGTACGTGACCGGGATCGACCGGGGCGACGGCCGCCAGGTCGTCGAGCTGGGCATGATGGAACTGCTGACCCGGCAGGTCGACCGGGTCGGTGTCTTCCGTCCGCTCGTCCATGACAATCCCGACCGCCTGTTCGAGCTGCTGCGTGCCCGGTACCGCCTCTCCCAGGACCCGGCGACCGTCTACGGCATGGACTACCACGCGGCCTCCGCCCTCCAGGCCGAGCGCGGTGCCGACGAGCTGGTCTCCACCCTCGTCGACCGCTTCCACCTGGTCGCCCGCGACTACGACGTCGTCCTGGTCCTCGGCACCGACTTCGCCGACACCCAGTTCCCGGACGAGCTGTCCCTGAACGCCCGGCTCGCCAACGAGTTCGGTGCCTCGGTGATCCCGGTGGTCGGCGGCCGCGACCAGAACGCGGAGTCCGTGCTGGCGGAGACCCGGAACGCGTTCCGGGCGTACGACGGTCTCGGCTGCGACGTGCTGGCGATGATCGCCAACCGGGTCGTCCGCGAGGACCGGGAGGAGATAGCCCGGCGGATCGACGGGCGGCTGCCGGTGCCGGTGTACGTGCTGCCGGACGAGCCCGCGCTGTCCGCGCCGACGGTCGCCCAGATCGCGCACGCGCTCGATGCGAAGGTGCTGCTGGGCGACGACTCGGGGCTGGCCCGGGACACCCTGGACTTCGTGTTCGGCGGCGCGATGCTGCCGAACTTCCTGCCCGCCCTGACCCCGGGTTGTCTGGTCGTGACCCCCGGCGACCGCGCCGACCTGGTCGTCGGCTCGCTGGCCGCGCACAGCGCCGGCACCCCGCCGATAGCCGGCGTGCTGCTCACCCTCGGCGAGCGGCCCAGCGACGAGATCCTCACCCTGGCCGCCCGGCTGGCCCCCGGCACCCCGGTGCTGTCCGTGCCCGGCAACAGCTTCCCGACCGCCGCCCAGCTGTTCTCCCTGGAGGGCAGGCTGAACGCGGCCACCCCGCGCAAGGCGGAGACCGCGCTCGGCCTGTTCGAGCGGTACGTCGACACCGCCGGCCTCAACAAGCGGGTCTCGGCGCCGAGCACCGGCCGGCTCACCCCGATGATGTTCGAGCACAAGCTCCTGGAGCAGGCGCGTTCCGACAAGCGGCGGGTGGTGCTGCCGGAGGGGACCGAGGCGCGGGTGCTGCATGCGGCGGAGGTGCTGCTGCGCCGGGGGGTATGTGACATAACACTGCTCGGACCGGTCGACCAGATCCGCAAGAAGGCCGCCGACCTCGGCATCGACCTGGGCGACGCCCAGCTGATCGACCCGGCCACCTCCGAGCTGCGCGACGCCTTCGCCGAGCAGTACGCGCTGCTCCGCGCCCACAAGGGCGTGACGGTGGAGCTGGCGTACGACGTGGTCGCCGACGTCAACTACTTCGGCACCCTGATGGTGCAGGAGGGGCTGGCGGACGGCATGGTCTCCGGGTCCGTCCACTCGACGGCGGCGACCATCCGGCCGGCCTTCGAGATCATCAGGACCAGGCCGGGGTCGTCGATCGTCTCGTCCGTCTTCTTCATGTGCCTCGCCGACAAGGTGCTGGTCTACGGCGACTGCGCGGTGAACCCGGACCCGAACGCCGAGCAGCTCGCCGACATCGCCGTCCAGGCGGCCGGTACCGCCGCCCAGTTCGGGGTGGAGCCGCGGATCGCGATGCTGTCGTACTCCACGGGCACGTCGGGTTCGGGTGCGGACGTGGACAAGGTGCGGGAGGCGACCGAGCTGGCGCGCTCGCGCAGGCCCGACCTGAAGATCGAGGGGCCGATCCAGTACGACGCGGCGGTGGAGCCGTCGGTGGCCGCCACCAAGCTGCCGGGCTCCGAGGTCGCCGGGCAGGCCAGCGTGCTGATCTTCCCGGACCTCAACACCGGCAACAACACCTACAAGGCCGTGCAGCGGTCGGCCGGCGCGATCGCGGTCGGGCCGGTGCTCCAGGGGCTGCGCAAGCCCGTCAACGACCTGTCCCGCGGTGCCCTCGTCCAGGACATCGTCAACACCGTCGCCATCACGGCGATCCAGGCCCAGAACCCGGCCCAGAATTCGGCCCAGAACCCGGCCCAGAACCCGGCCTCGCCCCAGGCCGCGTTCCCGAGCGAGAAGGCAACCGCCCAGTGAGCCACCGTCCGACCCGTGTCCTCGTCCTCAACTCCGGCTCCTCGTCGGTGAAGTACCAGCTGCTGGACATGCGGGACAGCAGCCGGCTGGCGGTGGGTCTCGTCGAGCGGATCGGCGAGCAGACCTCACGGCTGAAGCACTCCTGCCTCGGCACCGGTGACACCCGCGAGGCGGTCGGTCCGATCGCCGACCACGAGGCCGCGCTGAAGGCCGTCGCGGAGGAGCTGGCCAAGGACGGGCTCGGCCTTGACTCGCCGGAGCTGGCCGCGATCGGGCACCGGGTGGTGCACGGCGGGATGTTCTTCACCGAGCCGACGGTGATCGACGACGCGGTGCTCGACGAGATCGAGCGGCTGATCCCGGTCGCCCCGCTGCACAACCCGGCCAACCTGACCGGGATCCGCACCGCGCAGGCGCTGCGCCCGGACCTGCCGCAGGTCGCCGTCTTCGACACGGCGTTCCACACCACCATGCCGGAGTCCGCGGCGCGTTACGCGATCGACCCGCGGATCGCCGACCGGTACCGGATCCGGCGCTACGGCTTCCACGGCACCTCGCACGCGTACGTGTCCCGGGCGACCGCGAGGCTGCTGGGAAGGACACCGGAAGAGGTGAACGTCATCGTGCTGCACCTCGGCAACGGGGCGTCGGCGTCGGCCGTCCGGGGTGGCCGGTGCGTGGACACCTCGATGGGCATGACGCCTTTGGAGGGACTGGTGATGGGAACCCGTTCCGGCGATCTGGACCCGGCCGTCATTTTCCATTTGGCCCGGGTTGGCGGAATGTCCATGGACGAGATCGACACTCTTCTCAACAAGAGGAGTGGTTTGTTCGGTCTGTGCGGTGACAACGACATGCGGGAGATCAGGCGCCGGATCGACGAGGGCGACGAAGACGCAGAACTCGCCTTCGACATCTACGTGCACCGCCTGAAGAAGTACATCGGCGCGTACTGCGCCGTCCTCGGCCGGGTCGACGCGGTGGCATTCACCGCGGGCGTCGGCGAGAACGCGGCCCCGGTGCGGGAGGCGGCCGTGGCGGGTCTGGAGGGGCTGGGGCTCGCGGTCGACCCGGAGCTGAACGGCGCCCGAGGGGACGAGCCGCGGCTGATATCGCCGGCCGGTGCGCGCGTCGCCGTCGCGGTGGTGCCGACGGACGAGGAGCTGGAGATCGCGACGCAGACGTACGCGCTCGTCGGCACCGGATCGGCACCGGTCGGAAATAACAGCTGAGCACATTAGCGCCCATTTGTATCTTCCACCAGACGGAATATTCCGTAGCGAAACAAACCGATAGGATCGCCCCATGCGCCGTTCGAAAATCGTCTGTACTCTCGGCCCCGCGGTCGACACCCACGAAATGCTCGTCGCCATGATCGAGGCCGGCATGAACGTGGCCCGGTTCAACTTCAGCCACGGCTCGCACGCCGAGCACCAGGGGCGGTACGACCGCGTCCGGGCCGCCGCCAAGGAGACCGGCCGCGCCATCGGCGTCCTGGCCGACCTCCAGGGCCCGAAGATCCGTCTGGAGACCTTCGCCGAGGGACCGGTGGAGCTGGAGCGCGGTGACGAGTTCGTCATCACGACCGAGGACGTCCCGGGCGACAAGACCATCTGCGGTACGACCTACAAGGGCCTGCCGGGCGACGTCTCGCGCGGCGACCAGATCCTCATCAACGACGGCAACGTCGAGCTGAAGGTCCTGGACGTCGAGGGCCCGCGGGTGCGGACGATCGTCATCGAGGGCGGTGTCGTCTCCGACCACAAGGGCATCAACCTGCCCGGTGCGGCCGTCAACGTGCCCGCGCTGAGCGACAAGGACATCGAGGACCTGCGGTTCGCGCTGCGCATGGGCTGCGACATGGTCGCGCTGTCCTTCGTGCGGGACGCGAAGGACGTCAACGACGTCCACCGGGTGATGGACGAGGAGGGCCGCCGGGTCCCCGTCATCGCCAAGGTGGAGAAGCCGCAGGCGGTCGAGAACATGGAGGGCGTCGTGCTGGCGTTCGACGCCGTGATGGTCGCCCGTGGCGACCTCGCCGTCGAGTACCCGCTCGAGAAGGTCCCCATGGTGCAGAAGCGGCTCATCGAGCTGTGCCGCCGCAACGCCAAGCCGGTGATCGTGGCGACCCAGATGATGGAGTCGATGATCACCAACTCCCGTCCGACCCGCGCCGAGGCCTCCGACGTGGCCAACGCGATCCTGGACGGCGCCGACGCGGTCATGCTGTCCGCCGAGTCCAGCGTGGGCGCGTACCCGGTCGAGACCGTGAAGACGATGTCGAAGATCGTCTCGGCGGCCGAGCAGGAGCTGCTGAGCAAGGGCCTGCAGCCGCTGGTGCCGGGCAAGAAGCCGCGCACCCAGGGCGGTTCGGTCGCCCGTGCCGCCTGCGAGATCGCGGACTTCCTCGGCGGCCGCGGCCTGGTCGCCTTCACCCAGTCGGGTGACACGGCCCGCCGCCTCTCGCGCTACCGCGCGCAGCAGCCGATCATCGCGTTCACCACCGACGAGAACACCCGCAACCAGCTCACCCTCAGCTGGGGTGTGGAGTCGCACGTCGTGCCGTTCGTGAACACCACGGACGAGATGGTGGACATGGTCGACCAGGAGCTCGCCAAGATCAACCGCTTCAACCCGGGCGACACCGTCATCATCACGGCCGGTTCGCCCCCCGGCGTCTCCGGCACCACCAACATGCTCCGCGTCCACCACATCGGCGGCATCAACAAGTGACGCCCCGCTGAAGGGCCTTGTACGGCACCGAGGGCGCCCCCTGTGGCAGGGGGCGCCCTCGCTTCCTGTCTCCGGGCTACGGCAGGGTGTCGGCGATCCGGTCCCACTCCTCGAACTCGCCCCTGCGCGGGTGATCCGGAAGCAGCGGGGCGACGGCGCGGGCGGGGCCGAGCAGCCCGCGGACCCTGCGCAGGGAGAGCATCCGGGCGCGGTCCAGCTCACGCCACCGCGAGGCGAGCGCGGCGGCCGTGTCCGGGGTCATCGGCATGGCGTCGAGGGCGCGGTCGAGCACCGGGCCCGGATCCAGCAGCGGAACGTCCGGCACCGCGCCCGCCTCCGTCAGCTCCTTCAGCAGGGAGACCCGGAGCCAGAGGTCGCGCAGCAGCCACTCGTTGCGCTGGGCGCCGGTCGCCCGCTCCGCGGCCGCCAGCAGGGCCGGCCACGCCTCGGCGACCGCCCGCCACTGCGCACCGGTCAGCCGGGCCGGGTCCTGCTGGATAACAGCGGCGAACATCTGCGCGGCACCGATCCACTCGCTCACCGCGCCGTCGGTCCGCAGCACCTCCGGTGCCGACCAGCGACGTGCGTGCGCGTCCAGGTCCAGCCCGTCGAGGTCGTCGAAGAGACCACTCATCCGAAGTACACCCCAGCCGTCACGGACATCTCCTTCACGCGGGACAGCACTGTGGCCCGGTCTCCGCGCGAGGCGGACGACCGGGCCACAGCTCTTTGCGCGGCTCCCGAACGGGTCTGTGGCGGCGGTCAGCCGGTTCCGTCGGTCGTGTAGACGTGCATCCCGGGGATGTGCAGGGTGCCGCCGAACTGCGCGGCCTGGGTGACCTTCACGTTGGTGAAGTAGATCAGCGGGATGTTCAGCGGCGGCGGGTTGTCCACGTCGAACGTGATCGGGATCAGGCCGAAGAGGTTGCCCGAGATGGACTCCGTGTACATCGTCGTGGAGCCGTCGCGGATCGTGGACGTGGAACCCGACGCGGCCTGCACGTGGTAGGTCTTGTCGATGTTCGTGTCCTTGACCGTCTGGTGCAGGTTACCGATGTCGGTGCCGCCCGAGATGACGTACTTCAGCACCTTCTTCGTCTTGCCGCTGGCCGTCTTCACCGTGACGATGCCCTGGTAGTCGGCGCTCTTCAGCGTCAGCGAGCTGGCGCTCAGGTACCAGGGGTCGTCCGCCACCGGCACCTTGTTGTCGACACCGCTCACGTCGTCGGTGGCGACCTCGCAGTCGTCGGCCGACGTGGTGGAGCTCGCGGAGGCGCTCGGCGAGGCACTGCTGGTGGCGTCCGCGGCCGCCTTGGTGGCGTCGTCCGCCGCCTTGGTCGCCGTGTCGGTGGTGTCCTTCACGGTGTCCGTGACCGTCTTGACGGTCTTGGAGACGGTGTCCGAGCCGCTGTCGTCGCTCGTCGAGGCGGACGAGTCCGACTTCTCCGTGGACGACGAGGACGAGTCCGAGGACGCGGACGCCGACGGCGAGGGGGTGGCGCTCGCGGTGGAGTCCGACGAGGACGAGCTCGTCGTGCTGCCGCCGCTGAGGATGCTGCCGATCGCGTCCCCGATCGAGTCCAGCAGACCGCCACCGCTGCTGCTGCTCTCGGAGGCGGACGGCGACGGGGTCGCCGTGCTGCCGGAGTCCGAGGACCCCGAATCGCCCGAGGAGGACGACGACTTGGACGCGGACGGCGTCGGCGTGGCCGTGTCGTCGGAACCTGAATCCGACGAGGACGACTTGTCCGACGACGACGTCGAGTCCTTGGCGTCGTCCGACGCGGTGGCGGACGGCGTGGCCGAGTCCGTGGCGTCGTCGCTCGCGCTCGCCGAGGCGGAGGGCGAGGCCGAGTCCAGGGCCGCGACGCAGTCCTTGTAGTCCTCGGCGAGGCTCTTCGAGGACGCCGACGACGTGCTGTTGGTGTCGGCGATCGCGAGCGTCGACGTGAACCCGAAGCCCATGAGCACGGCCGTGGGCATCGCCACGGACGCTATCGCCTTGCCCGCGGGCATGTGGAACCTGGTGAACAGCGGCTTCTTGGGTGCCGCATGGCGGGGCCCGGTTCTCACACGGGACTCGTCCACATCAGTCCCGTGGGTCACCTCGTCAGCCGGCACTGTGCCTCCCGTTCGCCCCGTTCACCGGGCTCGTTCCTGACAGGTCGTTCTCCCCCAGCGCCTTGAGGTCCTGGGAGTCAGCGTCCACGCCGTCCGGACCCGTGTAGTAGGCGGCCTCCTCCGGGGCGTCGTCCCCGGCCGGCGGGATCTCGCCCTCCGGCTGCGGCTTCGGGGGCGCACCCGGGGACCAGGCCACGGCCATCGCACCGCCGACGAGGGCGAGCAGGAAGCCCATGATGAAGCCACCGAAGTTGGACACGGGGAGGGACACCAGCGCCAGCAGGATCGCGGCGATACCCGCGAACGTGCGGATGTGCTTCTGGTACCAGAGGCTGATGCCCAGGACGACGAGCAGCACGCCGATGATCAGGGATCCGGCACCCGCGGTGGTGGCCATGGCCACCGTGAGGTTGCCGATCTGGAGGTGCGCGTACGGGAAGTACATGATCGGGAAACCGGCGAGCAGGATGTACAGACCGGCCCAGAAAGGCCGTGTGCCCCGCCAGGAGCGGAACTGCAGCCTCCGGCGGGTGAACTGGCCGGGTGCGGCAGGAGTCTCGGCGCTCATGGAAAACAGCTCCCTGGTGCGGCGTTGCTGTGGTGGTGATGCTGTGTGTGGTGCGGTGGTGGTTCCTTGTACCGCGTGTGAAGACCGTGGGGAGAAGATGGAGGGCGGGGGTGCCGTCGGCTCCCCCGCCCGTCACAGAGTGCTCAGTAGCACTCCGCTCCCGACGTCGAGATCGACATGTGCAGCCCGCTGAGCTTGAAGGTTCCGGCGGTGGTGGCCCACGCCGTCTGCTTCACGCCGGACAGCGAGGCGTGGTCCGCCTCCTGCGCGAACCCGTAGGGGTTCGTCTGCTGGTTGCTGACCTCGCTCGACTTGACGCCCGGACCCTTGGTCGAGCTGCTGGCCGCGACACCGATGTTGATGTTGGTGAACGTCGCGTCGGCACTCAGGTCGTCAAGGTCGATGTACAGCTTGCTGGCCTCGACCGGCTTGCTGGCATCGGTGCCCGCGTGCAGGATCAGGCTGACGTTCCCGAAGATCGGGACGTTCGGCGTGACCACGGACTGGCACAGGTTGTTGATCTTCGCCGTGTTGAACGCCGAGACCGCGACCGGGTGGATCGTGCTCTTACCCGCAAGGGTGTAGCCCGAGTCGACCGCGCCGTACTGGACGAAGCCGTCGCCTTCGAGCTGGTCGGCCGTGACCTTGAACTGCTGGCCCGACACGCTGAACGACGCGGCCAGAGCACCCTGCGCGAGGGCGACACCTATACACGCCGTGGCGGCAACGCTGGGCACCATGACCACAGCGAACCGCTTCCATCTGGTCCCGCCACGCACCTGGGACTCCATATTTCCTCCTTCTCGGACGTACATCTCCTGGCCCGGTATCGCCCCCAACGGCGGCTCGGCCGGGCAGGGATGGGAGAAGTGCTACGTCCTCGGAAGGGGAGCGCCCGCACTCGGAGGCACGAAACGCACCTCGATCACCGGCGATCACCCCCGAGCGACAACCACTGGTCGCGCCTGACACGCATCACGCACAACCTTGCTGGACAGGCTTCGCCGTAGAGCGAAGACCCCCCTGCCCAAGAGCCGGCGTCACTGCCGCCGACTCTGCTCGGTGGGGACCCAGATGAACCCGCGGCCCGATTGGCTGTCGGGGTACGGGAATGGACCGAGCGTCGCCGATCGTGGTGCATTCTCGCCGCCCGCACAAGGGGCTTCGTTACTCGGTAGTAACGGGCGGATAACCGAAGGACGACCCGCTGGTCTCGGAGAGCAACCCTGGGTGGCATCCAGGGGCAGAGCAAAACAGTTGATGAATGGACAGAACCAGACAGATCAACGACCCTGATTTACTCCGAGTAACAGCGGCCGCGATTACCAAGATTTGGTAAAGAGCGGCCGCTGTGGCCCCGCGTCGGCAAATCTTTCACTCGGGCATCACAGGACGTGACGTTTAGCGACTGGTCAGAACCGTGTTCAGACCGTTGTCTAGAACAGCGCGCGCGCCAGCGCCCTGCGCGCTCCCACGACCCGTGGATCGTCGGTGCCCACGACCTCGAAGAGCTCAAGAAGCCGCCGCCGTACGGCATCCCGGTCGTCCCCGGCCGTCCGCTGCACGGTCTCGATCAGCCGCCCGAAGGCGTCCTCGACATGCCCGCCCACCAGGTCCAGGTCGGCGGCCGCGATCTGCGCCTCGGCGTCGGCCGGCTTCTCGGCCGCGTCCTTGCGCACCGCCTGCGGGTCCATCCCCTGCACCCGCTGGAGCAACTCGGCCTGCGCGAGCCCCAGCTTGGCCTCGCTGTTGGCGGGGTCGTCGGTCAGCACGTTCTTGTACGCCTGGACCGCACCGCCGAAGTCACCCGCGTCCAGCGCCTGGACGGCGGCCTCGAGAAGCGCGTCGTACGGACCCGCGGGCAGCGCGGCCTCCGGCTGGGCACCCGGCTCCGCGTCGGGGTCGACGACGAGTCCGGTCAGCCCGAACCGCTGCTCGGCGACCTGCACCAGCTGATCCAGCGTCTCGCGGATCTGCTGCTCGGGGGCCGCCCCCTGGAAGAGCGGCAGTGCCTGCCCGGCGACGACGGCGAACACCGCCGGGATCCCCTGGACCCCGAACTGCTGCATCAGCATCTGGTTGGCGTCGACGTCGATCTTCGCCAGCAGGAAGCGGCCGTCGTACTCGACGGCGAGGCGCTCAAGGACCGGGCTCAGCTGCTTGCAGGGCTGACACCACTCGGCCCAGAAGTCGATGACGACGGGCACTTCGGCGGACCGCTGCAGGACATCGCGCTCGAAGCCGGCTTCGTCGACGTCGATGACCAGGTCGGCCGGGGAGACGGCACCGGCCCCACCCTGCCGGACCGCTTCGGCGCGCGCCTGCTCGGCTTTGGTCTTGGCGTCCTGGGCCGCCTTGACCGCGGCGAGGTCGACGACGCCGCTCATGGACATGTTCCGTGGCTGCATGCGTCTATCCTCCCCCGTTCCCGCGCGCAAGTGAAAAGCGTTGTGAAAGCTGGCCGAACGTGTGTTCCGCAACGGCGCCGGGTCCCCACCCCACGCCCATGGTCGTCGCCCGTGCGGTCACCCACGAGCTTTCGCTACGACCCGTAGCGTAATGCCATCAGGGGCCTGCGCGACACCACATTCCGGTGATCTCCCTCACGGCATCACATGAACCGCCGGTTATGGTCGTGGCATGCAGAGCCGCACCCCCGCAGGCCGTACCGGCCGCCCGCGCAGCGCCGCCGCCGACGCCGCGATCCTGGAGGCGACGCGGCAGGCGCTGGTCGAACTGGGCTGGTCCAAGCTCACCCTGGGAGACGTGGCCACGCGGGCCGGGGTTGCAAAAACGACCCTCTACCGCCGCTGGGCAGGCAAGAACGAGCTCGTCGTCGACGCGGTGGCAGAACTGTTCGACGAACTCGAGCTCCCCGACCGCGGCAGCCTGGCGAACGACATCGAGGGTGTGGTGCTGCAGTTCGCGGCGATCCTGGACCGCCCCGAGGCCCGCAGCGGCCTGATGGCGGCGGTCGCCGAGTCGACCCGGGACGACGCGCTGCGGGAACGTATCCGCTCCTCGATCGTGGACCGCCAGAAGCGGCTGGTCCTGGAGGGCCGGGCCCGGGCGCAGTGCCGAGGCGAACTCCCCTCCGAGCCGGACCCGGAGGAGGCCGCCCGCACGGTGGACCTGATCTTCGACATGGTGGCGGGTGCGGTGGTCCACCGCACCCTGATGAGCGGCAAGCCGGCGGACGAGGAGTGGGTACGCGACTTCACCCGGGTCCTGCTACTGGGCCTCGCCACCGAACCGACCGAGCCCCCCTGACCGCACCGAGCCGCCCCGGACAGCCCCTTCCCGCCCCACCGAGCCGGCCGAGGCAGCCGCTCCTCAGCCCACCGAGCCGGCCGAGGCGGTCACTTCTCGGTCGGCCGAGTCGGGTGGTGGGTGGGCGTGGGTCCCGGGGGTCCAGGGGGCGGAGCCCCCTGGTACGCCGCTAGAAACCCGCCGGCTCCGTGTACACCCCCCACTCGTCCCGCAGCACCCCGCAGATCTCGCCCAGGGTCGCCTCGGCCCGTACCGCGTCCAGCATCGGCGCGATCATGTTGGCCCCGCCCCGCGCAGCGGCCAGCATCGCGTCCAGGGCGGCGCGCACCGCGCCCTCGTCCCGTGCGGCCCGCCGGGTGCCCAGCACCCGTACCTGCTCCCGCTCGACCTCGTGCGAGACCCGCAGGATCTCGAGGTCGCCGGTGACGGACCCGGTGTGCACGTTGACGCCGACGACCCGCTTGTCGCCCTTCTCCAGCGACCGCTGGTACTGGAAGGCGGACTCGGCGATCTCGCCGGTGAACCAGCCGTCCTCGATGCCCCGCAGGATCCCGGACGTGACCGGCCCGATCGGGTGCCGCCCGTCCGGACGGGCGCGCAGCCCCCGCTCCTTGATCTGGTCGAAGATCTTCTCGGCGTCGGCCTCGATCCGGTCGGTGAGCTGCTCGACGTACCAGGAACCGCCCAGCGGGTCCGCCACGTTGGCGGCCCCGGTCTCCTCCATGAGCACCTGCTGGGTGCGCAGCGCGATCTCGGCGGCCTGCTCGCTCGGCAGGGCGAGGGTCTCGTCGAGGGCGTTGGTGTGCAGCGAGTTGGTCCCGCCGAGCACGGCCGCGAGCGCCTCCACGGCCGTCCGCACCACGTTGTTGTACGGCTGCTGGGCGGTCAGCGAGACACCGGCGGTCTGCGTGTGGAAGCGCAGCCACTGCGACTTGTCCGACCGGGAGCCGTAGACGTCCCGCATCCAGCGCGCCCAGATCCGGCGCGCGGCGCGGAACTTGGCGATCTCCTCGAAGAAGTCGACGTGCGCGTCGAAGAAGAAGGAGAGTCCGGGCGCGAACACGTCCACGTCGAGCCCGCGGCTGAGCCCCAGCTCCACGTACCCGAAGCCGTCCGCGAGCGTGTAGGCCAGCTCCTGCGCGGCCGTCGCACCCGCCTCGCGGATGTGGTAGCCGGACACGGACAGCGGCTTGTACGCGGGGATGCCGGCCGCGCAGTACTCCATCAGGTCGCCGATCAGCCGCAGATGGGGTTCGGGCTGGAACAGCCACTCCTTCTGGGCGATGTACTCCTTGAAGATGTCGGTCTGCAGTGTGCCGTTGAGGACCGACGGGTCCACGCCCTGCCGTTCGGCGGCGACGAGGTACATGCAGAAGACGGGCACGGCGGGCCCGCTGATCGTCATGGACGTCGTGACGTCGCCCAGCGGGATGTCCTTGAACAGGACCTCCATGTCGGCGGCGGAGTCGATGGCGACCCCGCAGTGCCCGACCTCGCCGAGCGAGCGCGGGTCGTCGGAGTCCCGCCCCATGAGTGTCGGCATGTCGAAGGCGACCGACAGGCCGCCGCCGCCGTTGGCGAGGATCATCTTGTAGCGCTCGTTGGTCTGCTCGGCGTTGCCGAACCCGGCGAACTGGCGGATGGTCCAGGTCCGCCCGCGGTAACCGGTCGGATACAGCCCGCGGGTGAAGGGGTACTCGCCCGGCCAGCCGATCCGCTCGAATCCCTCGTAAGTGTCCCCCGGTCGGGGCCCGTACACCGGCTCCACGGGGTCACCGGAGAGCGTGGTGAAGTCGGCGTCCCGCTTGCGGGCCGCGTCGTAGCGGGCCTGCCAGCGTCGGCGGCCCTCCTCGATGGCTTCAGCGTCCATACCCTCGAATTTACTAGGACGTCCAAGTAAATGTCGATGCAGAACCGCCGCACGGGTGTCCGTACGGCGGTGGGACCCCGGAGCCCGGGGCCTAGGCCTGGACCTTGGCGGCCACCGGAGAGCCCTCGGTGACCTTGGCGTCGAGCTCGCGGGTGACCTTGCGCTCCACGAAGAAGGCGGCGGTCGGGATGGTCCCCGCCAGCAGCACCCACAGCTGCTTGCCGACCGGCCACTTCGCCTTGGAGCCCAGGTCGAAGGCGAAGACCAGGTAGACGACGTAGAGCCAGCCGTGCGCGATGGCGACGACGCGCGTGACGTCGGCCGCACCGTCGATGTCCAGCCCGTACTTGGCGATCATGCTCAGGCACAGCAGCACCAGCAGCACACCGGTGACGTAGGCCAGGACGCGGTAGCGGGTCAGCACGCTCTTTTTCATGGGGACGAGCGTAACCACCCGTTCCGGGAGATCTTGCCGCGGGTCACCGCTGCGCCGACGGCGGGTTCAGTCCTCGTCGAAGTCGTTCGCGGAGACCCGCAGCGGCCGCAGCATCGCGAAGATCTCCCCGCACTCCTCGGCGTCGTACACCCCGAGCCCGAAGTCCATCGCCATCAGGTCACGGGTGGCCGCCTCGACGACCTCGCGGCCCTTCTCGGTGATCGTGGCGAGCGTGCCGCGCCCGTCGTTGGGGTTGGGCCGCTTGTCGACCAGACCGGACCTCACCAGCCGGTCGACCGTGTTCGTCACCGAGGTCGGGTGCACCATCAGCCGCTCGCCGATCTTCGACATCGGCAGCTCGCCGGCCTTGGAGAAGGTGAGCAGCACCAGCGCCTCGTAGCGCGCGAACGTCAGCCCGTACGGCTTGACCACCGCGTCCACCTCGGCCAGCAGGATCTGCTGGGCCCGCATGATCGAGGTGATCGCGGCCATCGACGGGACGCTTCCCCAGCGCTGCTTCCAGAGGTCGTCGGCTCGGGCGATGGGGTCGAAGGGAAGACTGAGAGGCTTGGGCACGTCACCGACCCTACCGGCCGGTCATATAGCGGTCAGCCGTGTCTCGGCTTTCGGTCACCTTTGCCGCATCACGGACGACCCGCGCTTCAAGGGGGCCGCTACGGCACCGGCCGCACCGCCCGCCGGGCCGCCGCCACGAGCCCGCAGCAGCACACCGCCCCCACCACCCCGGCCCCCGCCACCGTGGCCCGCACCCCCACCGCCTCCGCGGCCACCCCCGCCAGCGTCATGCCGACGCCCTGCAGGGTCATCAGCCCGGCGCTGAGCACGGTCATGGCGCGGCCGCGCAACTCCTCGGGGACGGCCCGCACGAACCACTGGTCCAGGCCCAGCGTGTACGCCGATCCCGCCCCCGCCGTCACCAGGAGCAGCAGCGAGGGGGCGAGGGACGGGTGCAGGGCGTAGCCCAGGTACGGCAGCAGGGTGAGGCAGACCAGCGGCAGGGCGATCCGCTCCCGGGCGGCCGGGCCGAGCCGGGCACCGGCGTACAGCTCCCCGGCGACCGTGCCGACCGGCAGCGCGCACATCAGCAGGCCGAGCCCCGGGGACCCGGTGCCGAGCGCGTCGGCGTAGGGGGCGGCGAGTGCCTCGGGGACGACGGCGAACATCGCCGGGATCCAGAAGAGGAGGAGCAGGAGGCGGATCCGGCGGTCGGCGAACAGCTGCCGGATGCCGCCGCTTTCCCGGGTCCGGACGCGGGCGGGACGGCGCCGGGTGCCGAGGCGCAGCAGCGCGGCCGAGGCGAGGAAGGTGCCGACGGTGATCAGCAGGGCGTGCCGCGGGGCGAGGACGGCGAGGAGCAGTCCGCCGAGGCCGTAGCCGGCCAGCAGCGCGCTCTGCGCGACGATCCGCAGCAGGGAGCGGCCGAGCACGAACAGCTCGCCGCCGCCGAGGACGTCGGAGAGGGTCGCCATCCGGGTGCCGGCGAACACCGGCGAGACGACGGCGAGCGCGCAGCGCAGTCCGAGCAGCAGGCCGATGCCGGTTCCGGGTACCGCCATCACGGCGACGCACCCCGCGCACACCAGGTCGCACACGACCAGCACCCGGCGGGCCGGGAACCGGTCCGCGACCGGGGCCAGCAGGGTGCCGCCGACCAGGTAGGGCAGAAAGCCCAGCGCGAAGGTCAGCGCGCTGAGCAGCGGTGATCCCGTGAGGTCGTACACCAGCACGGACAGCGCGATCTCGCTGACGATCACGCCGAGCATGGACAGCACATGGGCGGCGAAGACGGCACGGAACTCGGGTACGGCGAGGACCCGGCCGTAGCCGGCGGGTCGCTCCAGGGCAGGCGCGGACATGGACGGCAGCGTGCCCGCGCGCCGGCCCGCCGCTTAGAGTTTCGGCACCAGCCGAATCTTCGCCTCCACCACCCGGGACCCCGCCATGCCCTCCCACCTCCACTTCGACGAGGACGACTTCCTCCGGTGCCGATTCGCCCTGTCGCCGCTGTGGGAGACGCAGGAGGCGGTGCGCACACTGCGGCGACCGGACCGGCACGGCTATCACGCGCCCTGGCTGCGGCGGATCAGGGCGGTGGCGGCCGGTCTCGACCTGGCCCCGCTGTGGCTGCTGATGCCCCGGCGCGGTCACTCCCCCGACTGGCTGGTGCCGCCGCCGACCGGTCCGGCCGCCTCCGTCGAGGAGGAGCTGGCGGCCCTGCGGGCGGTGGACCCGGAGACGGCCCGGGCGGACACCGCGCGGTCGCTCGCGGACACGCCGGGCGCGCCGGAGTCGGCGACCGGCCGGGCCTGGCTGGCGGATCCGCCGCGCATGGTCCGGGAGGTGACGGACGCGCTGGAGGCGGCCTGGCGGGTCCTGGTGGCCCCGGACTGGCCCCGGCTGCGCGCCCTGCTGGAGGCGGACATCGCCTTCCATTCGCGGCGGCTGGCGGAGGTCGGCCTGGGCGGACTGCTGCCGGAGATCCACCGCCGCTGCGGCTGGCGGTCCGGGACGCTGACGGTGGAGTCGCCCGGGGCGTACGAGCGGCGCCTCGGCGGACAGGGCCTGGTGCTGATGCCCAGCGTGTTCACCTGGCCGGACGTGATCAGCACCTTCGACCCGCCGGCCCGGCCCACGCTGGTCTACCCGGCCCGGGGCATCGGCGGCCTGTGGACCGACCCGGCCGACACCACGCCCGACGCCCTGGTACGGCTGGTGGGCCGGGGCCGCGCCGCCGTCCTGGCCGCCCTGGCCGAACCGGCGACGACCACCGCCCTCGCCCACCGGCTGCGGCTCGCCCCCTCCTCGGTCTCCGCGCACCTGGCGGTCCTGCGCGACGCGGGGCTGCTGACCTCGCGCCGCTACGGCCACCAGGTGCTGTACGAACGGACCCCGCTGGGCATCGCACTGACGTCCGGGACACCGGGCGGCTGACCCGTGCCAGGATGAGGCCCATGCCGGAAGCACCCGACGCGGCCACCGCCTGGCAGTGGCTGCTCGAACGACGCCCGAACACCCGGGGTTTCCTGACCGACGAACTGGTCGAGATCGCGCACGCGACCCACGCCGACCCCCGGCTGCGCGCCCTGTACCCCTGGCCGAGCCACGGCGCCCTGCACTTCCTGCGCGGCCTGCCCGGCGAGGAACGTCCCGGCGAGCGCCTTCCGTACGTCCTCTACGGCCCGCCGCCCTACACGGTCTACTCGTCGGACTTCGCCGAACTGGGCGAGGTCGCGACGGCCGAGGAAGCCGTCACGCTGCTGGTCCGGCACCTGCCGCCCGAGCCGCGGCGCCCCTAAGGGCGGCCGACGCGGCGCAGCCGGTGCCGGACCGCACGCTGGGCCACCGGGCCGAGTTCCTCCAACGCGGCCACCAGTGCGCCGAGTTGCTCCAGGGCGTCCAGGGCCGCATGGGCGCCGGTCGCGTCGACGCCCTCGTACAGCTCGATGCCGACGAACGACGCGGCGACCGTGCGGGCGAGCCCGGCCGGGTCGGTGAACTCCCCGAAGGGGGTGGCCGCGAGGACCCGGACGAGCACCTCCTCTATCTCGGCGATCCACAGGTCGAGCCCGGCCGCCGTGGCGGGTCCGAGCGCCTCGTGGGTCTGCGCACCGGCCAGCAGCTGCCCGAGCAGGGCGACATGGCCGCCCGCGCGCGCCTCCTCGTGGATCTGCCGCCCCACCGTGAGCAGTTCGGAGAACGAGCCGACAGTGGCGAGCCGGGGGCGGAAGCGGGCCACGGCCTGCTCGGCGCCGTACCGGCAGGCCGCGGCGAGGAGTTCGTCCATGGATCCGAAGTGGTAGAAGACCAGCGCCTGGTTGACCCCGGCGGCCGCCGCCACCGTGCGGGCCGAGGTCTTGGCGATCCCCTGCTCGGTGAGCGTGCGCAGCGCGCCCTCCAGCAGCTTGTGCTTCGTCTCCAGGGACTTGGCGGTCTCCGGGCTCACGCGCGCGGCTCCTCACGGACGGGCCGCAGCCCGGGCCGCACCCCGCGGCCGCGGACGGCGGTGTACGACGCCTCGAAGGAGCCCTGGTAGCCGAAGAGCGGCCCGAAGTACCGGTTCACCACCCGGACCTGGATGCGGAAGCGGCCGGCCCGGTCGTCGTAGGACTCGCGCACCTCGGCGGTGGCGCCGACGAGTTCGGGGACGCGGACGTCCACCGGGCCCTCCCTGAAGCGGTGTTCGCCGGAGCGGATCAGGAGGGAGCCGTCGGACTCGGCGTGGAAGTGCAGTTCGCTGGCCAGGTGCTGGTGGGTGCCGAGGTAGTCGAGGATGCGGTCGCCCTTGGGGCTGAGCACCATCTGGGCGTCGAAGCGGCGAGGGCGGCCGGGCAGGTCGAAGGTGCGCACGAAACTCACCGTCTCACGGCCGTAGCCGTCCGCGTAGGGCACATTCTCGATCTTGAAGGGGACGTTCCTGGCGGCCCTGGGGACCAGGATGTTGCGGGTGGTGCCCAGCGCCAGGAACGGTTTCACGAAGGCCCCGCCGTGCCAGATCCGGTCCATCACGCCGTGGCCGGTGCAGGCCTCGCCGCTCGCCAGGCCGACCGAGAAGCGGCGCTGGAGCTGCGGGTGCAGCCGGTCGAAGTCGGGGCCGAGCACGGTGCGGAACATCGAGGTCACGGCTGCTTCTCCAGGGTGCGCAGGACGCGCGGGGCGGCCGTTCGGGCGGGCGGGGTACGCAGGCAGCGGCGGGCGGCCGGGGTGGCGGCGAGGGGCGACGTGACGACCGCCAGGAAGAGGGCGACGACGAGGACGAGCGGGACCAGGAAGGCGACGGTCGGGGCGAGGGTGCCCAGGACCGGACCCCGGCTCAGGCCGGTGCCGCAGCCGGCGATCGTCAGCGCCCGGACCGCCATCTCGGCCAGCCAGTTCCACCGCGCCCGTTCCGGGGTGATCCCGCGCTCCAGCCACAGCCGCAGCCGGTCGAAGGACCAGGCGGTCGCCCAGCCCATCAGGGGACGGAGGACCAGGCGGTCGGCGAGTGCGCCGACCGCGCCCCACCGGGGCCGGTAGTCGTAGCCGGTGAGGAAGCGGACGCCGTCGGCGACCGGTACGTACCGCCAGTAGCCGCTGCCCTCGGCGAGCAGCGAGAGCCGGTCCGGGGAGGCGAAGCGCAGGGCGGAGGTGCGGGTGCCGTCGGGGCGCTCCTTCTCCCCCGCGGAGACGCCGGTGCCGGCGACGGTGAGGAAGGGCAGCACGCGCGTGGCGTACCGGAAGCGCTGCGGCTCGCCCTCCGTGCGCGGGAGGTAGGCGATCTCGGTGAACCTCAGGTCCCAGCGCTGGTGCTGCGCGGGTTCCTGGGTGCGTGCCCACAGTTCGTCGAGGTCGGCGCGGATGTGCGCCTCTATGTAGAGCCCCATTGGTGTCGTACCCCCGCCACCTGGTCTTATGAGCTCATTTTGAGCGATCGCTCAAAACTGCTGAGATGAAGTTACCCTTTTTTGAGCGATCGCTCAATCCCAGGGTAGAAGAAAACCCCGGCCCTGGAGGACCGGGGTTCCGCCGGCTGTCGGCTCGGTGATTCGGCTACTCGGCGAGGTACCGCTCGACCGTCGCCACCTTGCTGGTGAGCCCGTCGCTGACGCCGGGCCTGATGTCCGCCTTGAGGACCAGGGAGACGCGCGGGGCGCGCTCCTCGACGGCGGCGACGGCGCGCCTGACGACGTCCATGACCTCGTGCCACTCGCCCTCGATCGAGGTGAACATGGCGTCGGTGCGGTTGGGCAGCCCCGACTCGCGGACCACCCGCACCGCGTCGGCGACGTACTCCCCCACGTCCTCGCCGACGCCGAGCGGCGTGACGGAGAAGGCGACGATCATGCCTTCACCGCCCCTTCCTGACGGGCGCGGGCCGCGATCACCGCGTCCTCGGACGCGCGGCGCAGCTTGCGCTCGGCGAAGAAGCCGCCGGTCGGCAGGACGGAGAGGACGAAGTAGAGGAGCCCGGTCCCCAGCGGCCACTTGGCACGGTTCCAGGCGTCCGCCCAGAAGATCACGTACAGGATGAACAGGACACCGTGGACCGCGCCCATCACGGGTACCGCGTTGAAGTCCGTGGTCCGCTTCAGCACCGAGCAGACGAGGAGGATCAGGAAGGACACGGCCTCCGGGGCGGAGACCAGGCGGAGGCGTCGGATGGCGGTGGCGGTCTTGATGTCCACGAGTCACCTTCGGTGGGAGAGACGTCCACTCTTTGTGAACGCGAGCACAAACGTTCAACCATTGTGGCAAAGGAGCCTCCCGGTCCCCGCGCGGGGGTGGGAGGCCGGGGCGGGCGACGAGGAGGACGGCGCCCCGCCGCGGTCCACGGTCGACCTGACGGCCGGAACGGCCGTGATACGCCTCCCCGCTGAGCGGCGGCACCCCTGACTACCCCCTGACGGCCGCACCCCTAGGGGACGGATCCGGGGTGACGTCCACCCACGGGACCTGTCGCCGCCGTCTGCCTGCGGCTACCTTCGCAGCGTGGCGATGTTCCGACTCCAGGGCAGCAAGGTGCTCGCCGTCGAGATGACCGGGGACGCCGTGAAGGCGAAGAACGGCTCGATGGTCGCGTACGACGGGCAGATGGCGTTCAAGAAGCTGAGCGGCGGCGGCGAGGGGCTGCGCGGGATGGTGACCCGGCGGCTCACCGGCGAGCAGATGACGGTGATGGAGGTGAAAGGGCACGGGACGTGCTGGTTCGCGGACCGGGCGTCCGAGATCAACCTGGTCGGCCTGCAGGGCGACAAGCTGTACGTCGAGTCGAGCAACCTGCTCGCGACCGACGCCGGCCTGCGCACCGGCACGACCTTCACGGGCCTGCGCGGCGCCTCCCAGGGCAACGGCCTGTTCACCACCACGGTCGAGGGCCACGGCCAGGCGGCGATCACGTCGGACGGCCCGGCGGTGGTGCTGAGAGTCAGCGCGCAGTACCCGCTGACCGTCGACCCGGGCGCCTACATCGCCCACCAGGGCAACCTCCGCCAGTCCTTCCAGTCGGGTGTGACCTTCCGCACGTTGTTCGGGGAGGGCGGCGGCGAGGCCTTCCAGATCCGGTTCGAGGGGGACGGCCTGGTGTACGTACAGCCGAGCGAGCGGAACACGATCGCGGGGGACGTCTGACATGGCCCTGCGCGAGGTGAACTCGAAGATGGTCGAGGCGACCGTCGTCCCCGGGCAGCGGCTGTACAGCCAGCGCGGGGCGATGCTCGCGTACAAGGGCGAGGTGTCCTTCACCCCCAACATCCAGGGCGGCCAGGGCGGCCTGATGTCCATGCTCGGCCGCCGGGTGGCCGGGGAGGCCACCCCCCTGATGACGGTCGAGGGCAGCGGCACGGTCTTCTTCGGGCACGGCGGCCACCACGTCCAGGTCATCACCCTCACCGGTGACACCCTCTACGTCGAGGCGGACCGGCTGCTCGCCTTCGAGGGCACGCTGCAGCAGGGGACGATGTTCATGGGCTCCCAGGGCGGCGTGATGGGCATGGTGCGCGGCCAGGTCACCGGCCAGGGCCTGTTCACCACCACCCTCAAGGGCCACGGCGCGGTCGCCGTGATGGCCCACGGCGGGGTCTTCGAGATCCCGGTCACTCCGCAGCGCCCGGTCCATGTCGACCCGCAGGCCTACGTCGCCCACCACGGCGACGTGCGCAACAAGCTGTCGTCCGCGCTCGGCTGGCGGGAGATGGTGGGCCGCGGCTCCGGCGAGGCGTTCCAGCTGGAGCTCAGCGGCAACGGCATGGTGTACGTGCAGGCGTCCGAGGAGAAGCTGTGAGCGCATACGGAGCCGCCGGAGCGGCCGGGCCGGTCGTGCACGACCCCATGACCCTCCCCGTCGACGACAACGTCAACAAGTACACCTTCTGCGTGGAGCTCAAGAGCGGCCAGTGGTTCCTGCAGAAGGGGAAGATGATCGCCTACTACGGCTCGATCGACTTCAACGGCATCGGACACGGCCGCCTCGACCGGCTGGTCCGCACTTCCTTCCATTCGCCACTGCACGCGAGCGACTGGGTGGTGGCGGAGGGCTCGGGCAAGATGCTCCTCGCCGACCGGGCGTTCGATGTGAACTCGTACGACCTCGAAGACGGCAACCTGACCATTCGCTCCGGCAACCTGCTCGCTTTTCAGCCAAGTCTCGCGCTGAAGCAATCAATCGTTCCCGGTTTTCTGACCCTTATCGGAACCGGAAAGTTTGTGGCGGCATCTAACGGTCCGGTGGTGTTCATGGAACCCCCCATCCGGGTGGACCCGCAGGCACTGGTGGGATGGGCCGACTGCCCCTCCCCGTGCCACCACTACGACCATGGGTACATGACCGGCGTGATGGGCGGTCTACGTGCACTGACAGGCCTCGGCGGGGCCTCCGGAGAGGAGCACCAGTTCGAGTTCGTAGGGGCCGGCACGGTCCTGCTCCAGTCCACCGAGACCCTGATGGCCGAGCAGGCCACGGGAGCGGTTCCGCACGAGCCCGGGGTGCCCGGCGGAGGCGCCCCCTCCACAGGTCGTCCACAGCAACCGGGCGCACCGCGCCTTCCCGGACAGCTGGGGGACCTCCAGCGTCGCTTCGGGCTGTGAGCGGTAGTCTGCGGAGTGTGACATCGAACGCGTGCGCACAGTCACACCACCCTCACTAGTTCGCCTTTCAACATTTTAGGTAGACTTCATTCATGGAGACCGAGACGGCCACGCGCTGGCTGACCGATGCGGAGCAGTGCGCCTGGCGCACCCACCTGGAGGTCAACAGGCTGTTGACGTACCAGCTCGAAAAGGATCTGCAGCCGTTCGGCCTGACAATGAACGACTACGAGATCCTGGTGAACCTGTCCGAGTCGGAGGACTACCGGATGCGGATGAGCGACCTCGCCTCCGCCACCCTCCAGTCCAAGAGCCGGCTGTCCCACCAGATCACCCGCATGGAGAACGCGAACCTGGTCCGCCGCGAGAACTGCGAGTCGGACCGCCGCGGGCTGTTCGCCGTCCTCACCGAGCACGGCATGGAGACGATGAAGAAGGTGGCGCCACATCATGTCGCCTCCGTGCGACGGCACTTCATCGACCTGCTGTCGCCGGAGACACTCATAGAGCTGGACAAGGGCCTGAAGCCCATCGCGGAACACCTGCGGGGGCAGCGCGGGCGCCCGTGACGACAGACAGCACCTGACGGCGGCGGACGGGGGTTCAGGTCCCGTCCGCCGCTTGCTGTCCGTGGGCGGGGGGACGCTCACCGACGCCTGCAGGGTGCCGCTGCGGGGTGTGAGAGGAGCGGCTGGGCAGCGCCCCGTCAGGGGCGCGGAGAACTGCGCGATCAGCCCCCGGCGGCCCGCGCCCGCACCGCGACCCGCACCCCCGCGACGTCGGCCAGGCCAGGCGTCAGCCTTCCGTCAGGCCCGCCACCAGTTCGTCCGCCGCGCGGTACGGGTCCAGTTCGCCGGCCACGATGCGGTCCGCGAGTGCGTCGATGTGGCGGTCGCCGTGGAGGTCGCCGATGCGGGCGCGCAGGGCCGTCACCGCGATGGTCTCGACCTCGCGGGCGGCACGGGCCACGCGGCGTTCCGTCAGGACGCCCCGCTCCTCCATCCAGGCGCGGTGCTTCTCCAGGGCCTCCACCAGCTCGTCGATGCCCTCCGAGCGCGCGGCGACCGTCTTGACGATCGACGGACGCCAGTCGCCCGGGCCGCGGGACTCGCCGAGGCCGAGCATGTGGTTCAGTTCGCGGGCCGTGGCGTCCGCCCCGTCGCGGTCGGCCTTGTTGACGACGTACACGTCGCCGATTTCGAGGATGCCGGCCTTCGCCGCCTGGATGCCGTCGCCCATGCCGGGGGCCAGCAACACCACGCTGGTGTCCGCCTGGGAGGCGATCTCCACCTCCGACTGGCCGACGCCGACCGTCTCCACCAGGATCACCTCGCAGCCCGCCGCGTCCAGGACGCGGATGGCCTGGGGGGCGGCCCAGGCGAGCCCGCCGAGGTGGCCGCGGGTGGCCATCGAGCGGATGTAGACGCCGGGGTCGGAGGCGTGGTCGGACATGCGGACGCGGTCGCCCAGGAGCGCTCCGCCGGAGAAGGGGGAGGACGGGTCGACGGCCAGCACGCCGACCCGTTTGCCCTGTTTGCGATAGGCCGTCACGAGCGCGGACGTGGAGGTGGACTTGCCGACGCCCGGGGAGCCGGTCAGGCCCACCACGTAGGCGTTGCCGGTCAGCGGCGCCAGCGTCGCCATGACCTCCCTGAGCTGCGGGGACGCCCCCTCCACCAGGGAGATCAGGCGGGCCACCGCACGGGGGCGGCCCTCCCTGGCCTGGGCCACCAGTGAGGAGACGTCCTGCATCACAGCTCCGTTCGCTTCCGTTCGCTTCCGTTCGCGCAGAGAAACTTGCTCAGGCCTTCGGCACCCGCACGATCAGCGCGTCGCCCTGGCCGCCGCCACCGCACAGCGCGGCCGCGCCGACCCCGCCGCCCCGGCGCTTGAGCTCCAGGGCCAGGTGCAGGACGAGCCGGGCGCCGGACATGCCGATGGGGTGGCCCAGGGCGATCGCACCACCGTTGACGTTCACCGTTTCGGTGGACACGCCGAGGTCCTTCATTGACTGGACGGCGACGGCGGCGAAGGCCTCGTTGATCTCGATGAGGTCCAGGTCGCCGACCTCCAGGCCCTCCTTCTTCAGGGCGTGCAGGATGGCGTTGGACGGCTGGGACTGGAGGGAGTTGTCCGGTCCGGCCACGTTGCCGTGGGCGCCGATCTCGGCGAGCCACGTGAGGCCCAGTTCCTCGGCCTTGGCCTTGCTCATCACGACCACGGCAGCCGCACCGTCCGAGATCTGCGAGGAGGTACCGGCCGTGATCGTGCCCTCGCGGGTGAACGCCGGCCGCAGCTTGCCCAGCGACTCCACCGTGGTGTCGCCGCGGATGCCCTCGTCCTTGCTGAAGACGACGGGCTCGCCCTTGCGCTGCGGGATCTCGACCGGGGTGATCTCGGCCTCGAAGATCCCGTTCTTCTGCGCGGCCGCGGCCCGCTGGTGGGACAGGGCGGCGATCTCGTCCTGCTCGGGGCGCAGGATGCCCAGGCGGGTGTTGTGCTTCTCGGTCGACTCGCCCATCGGGATGTTCTCCCAGGCGTCGGTCAGGCCGTCGTACGCCATCGCGTCGAGCATCTCGATCGCGCCGTACTTGAAGCCCTCGCGGGACTTCGGGAGCAGGTGCGGGGCGTTGGTCATGGACTCCTGGCCGCCCGCGACCACGATGTCGAACTCACCCGCGCGGATCAGCTGGTCGGCCAGCGCGATGGCGTCGAGGCCGGAGAGGCACACCTTGTTGATCGTGAGCGCCGGGACGCTCATCGGGATGCCGGCCTTGACGGCGGCCTGGCGGGCCGGGATCTGCCCGGCGCCGGCCTGGAGCACCTGCCCCATGATCACGTACTGCACCTGGTCGCCACCGATCCCCGCACGGTCGAGGGCGGCCTTGATCGCGAAGCCGCCGAGGTCGGCTCCGGAGAAGGACTTCAGCGAGCCCAGCAGTCGTCCCATGGGCGTCCGCGCGCCCGCGACGATCACCGAGGTGGTTCCAGAGGTTCCAGAGGTCATGAGCTGCGAATCCCCTTACCGGCTGCACTGCCGAGGAGTGAACGAGTGGGGGGTCTGGGGGATCCCCCCAGATGAGGGTGTACTTCGAATGTATTGCGTGGCACTCCGTGCCGTCATCGGGCCGTCAGTGTGATCGCTGGCACGTTGCGTAACCATCGCCGTGGCGCTGCACTGAATCCATGCTGACGCGAATCGACCACATCGGGATCGCCTGCCACGACCTCGACGCGACCGTCGAGTTCTACCGGGCCACGTACGGCTTCGAGGTGTTCCACACCGAGGTCAACGAGGAACAGGGCGTGCGCGAGGCCATGCTCAAGATCAACGAGACGTCCGACGGCGGCGCCTCCTACCTGCAGCTCCTCGAACCGACCCGGGAGGACTCGGCGGTCGGCAAGTGGCTCGCGAAGAACGGCGAGGGGGTCCACCACATCGCCTTCGGTACGGCGGATGTGGACGGGGACGCGGCCGACATCCGGTCCAAGGGCGTACGCGTTCTGTACGAGGAGCCACGGATCGGCTCCATGGGGTCGCGGATCACCTTCCTGCACCCGAAGGATTGCCACGGCGTACTGACAGAACTGGTCACTTCGGCGGCTGTTGAGTCACCTGAGCACTGACCCTCGTACATATGGGCCGGTAGGGTTGGGGGCGGTCGTCCCTTCGCAGGTTCGCAGGGCCGGGGCGGCCGCATGCCGGGGTCCGGGTTTCGGGGGACGAGCGTCGGGGCAGCAGCCCGTGCTCCGCCGTTGATCTGACACCATTCCCCGGGGGCCCCGTTCGGCGGATGGACGGAGCTCGTTCGGAAAAGGTTGCGACCAGGGGACGGATGGGACCGCGCAGTGCGGGGCTACGAGAGCCAGGAGCGAGAGCCGGCGGCTGACGTCGACCACCTCACTCGTTTCGAAGCCGAGATGAAACGGCTGAAGACCGAGCGGGAAAAGGCGATCCAGCATGCCGAGGACCTCGGCTACCAGGTCGAGGTGCTGCGCGCCAAGTTGCACGAGGCGCGCCGCACCATCATGTCCCGGCCCGCGTACGACGGCGGTGACATCGGCTATCACACCGAGCAGCTGCTCCGTAACGCCCAGATGCAGGCCGACCAGATCCGCCAGGAGGCGGAGCGGGTCGCCGCAGAGGCCCGGGCGCAGACCCAGCGGATCCTCCAGGAGCACGCCGAGCAGGCCTCACGGCTCCAGGCCGAGCTGCACCAGGAGGCGGTGACCCGCCGCCAGCAGCTGGACCAGGAGCTGGCCGAGCGCCGGCAGACCGTCGAGTCGCACGTCAACGAGAACGTGTCGTGGGCCGAGCAGCTGCGGGCACGCAGTGAGTCGCAGGCCCGGCGGCTGCTCGACGAGTCGCGGGCCGAGGCCGAGCAGGCCATGTCCGCCGCCCGGGCCGAGGCCCAGCGGCTGACCGACGAGGCCCGGCAGCGGCTGGCCGGCGACACCGAGGCGGCCCGCGGGGAGGCCGAGCAGATCCTGCTGCGCGCCCGCCGGGACGCCGAGCGGCTGCTGAACGCCGCGTCCACACAGGCCCAGGAGGCCACCGACCACGCGGAGCAGCTGCGCAACTCCACCGCGACGGAGTCGGACTCGGCCCGTCGGCAGGCGGGCGAGCTGAGCCGGGCCGCCGAGGAGCGGATGGCGCAGGCCGAGGAGGCGCTGCGCAAGGCGCAGTCCGAGGCCGAGAAGCTGGTCACCGAGGCCGAGGCGAGCGCCGCGAAGGCCCTCTCCAGCGCCGAGGCCAGCAACCAGCAGCGCACCCAGACCGCCAAGGAGCAGGTCGCCCGGCTGGTCAGCGAGGCCACCAAGGAGGCGGAGGCCACCAAGGCGAGCGCCGAGCAGATCGTCGCGGACGCGCGCGCCGAGGCCGAGAAGATCACCGCGGAGGCCTCCGAGAAGGCCCGCAGTCTCACCGCCGAGGAGAGCGCCTCCCAGCTGGCGAAGGCCGCCAAGACCGCCGAGGACGTCCTGAACAGGGCGGCCGAGGAGGCCAGGCAGACCACCAAGGGCGCCGTCGAGGAGGCCGAGCGGATCCGCACCGAGGCGGAGACCGAGGCGGACCGGCTGCGCGCCGAGGCGCACGACATCGCCGAGCAGCTCAAGGGCACGGCGAAGGACGACACCAAGGAGTACCGCGCCAAGACGGTCGAGCTGCAGGAGGAGGCCCGCCGGCTGCGCGGCGAGGCCGAGCAGCTGCGCGCCGACTCGGTCGCCGAGGGCGAGTCGATCCGCGCCGAGGCCCGGCGCGAGACCGTGCAGACGATCGAGGAGGCGGCCAGGTCCGCCGAGGAACTGCTCGCCAAGGCCAAGGCCGACGCCGACGAGCTGCGGCAGACCGCGACCACGGACAGCGAGAAGGTCCGCACCGAGGCCATCGAGCGCGCGACCGCGCTGCGCCGGCAGGCCGAGGAGACCCTGGAGCGCTCCCGGCAGGAGGCCGACCGGCACCGCGAGGAGGTCCTGGAGCAGTCCGAGGGACTCAAGGCGGATGCCGAGCGGGCCGCGGAGGAGCTGCGCGCGGAGACCGAGCGGGGCGTCGAGGCCCGGCGCGCGGAGGCCGCCGACGAGCTGACCCGGCTGCACACCGAGGCCGAGGACCGGCTGACGAGTGCCGAGCAGTCGCTGACCGAGGCGCGCGAGGAGGCCGGGCGGATCCGCCGGGAGGCCGCCGAGGAGACCGACCGGCTGCGCGGCGAGGCCGCCGAGCGGATCCGTACGCTCCAGCAGCAGGCCGAGACCGAGGCCGAGCGGCTGCGCGACGAGGCCGCCGCGGACGCGTCGGCATCGCGCGCGGAGGGCGAGACCATCGCCGTACGGCTGCGGTCCGAGGCCGCGGCCGAGGCGGAGCGGCTCAAGCAGGAGGCCCAGGACACCGCCGACCGGGTGCGTGCCGAGGCACAGGCGGCCGCCGAGCGGCTGTCCACGGAGGCGTCCGAGACGCTGGCCGCCGCGCAGGAGGAGGCCGCCCGCCGCCGCCGGGAGGCCGAGGAGCTGCTCGGTTCGGCGCGCGAGGAGGCCGGCCAGGAGCGGGAGCGGGCCCGCGAGCAGAGCGAGGACCTGCTGGCCCAGGCGCGCAACCGCGTCGAGGAGGCGCAGGCCGAGGCCGTACGCCTGGTCGAGGAGGCGGACCGGCGGGCCACCGAGATGGTGTCGGCCGCCGAACAGCACGCCCAGCAGGTGCGGGACTCGGTCTCCGGGCTGCACGAGCAGGCGCAGGAGGAGATCACCGGGCTGCGCTCGGCCGCCGAGCACGCCGCGGACCGTACCCGGCGGGAGGCCGAGGAGGAGTCCGACCGGGTCCGCGCCGACGCGTACGCCGAGCGGGAGCGGGCCAGCGAGGACGCGACCCGGATCCGGCGCGAGGCGGCCGAGGCGTCCGAGGCGGCGAAGGCGCTCGCCGAGCGGACCGTCACCGACGCGATGGCCGAGTCGGAGCGGCTGCGGTCCGAGGCGGCCGCCCATGCCCAGCGGGTGCGCACCGAGGTCTCCGACGCGGTCGCCCAGGCCGACCAGGACGCTTCGCGCACGCGTGCCGAGGCGCGCGAGGACGCCAACCGGATGCGTTCGGACGCGGCGACCCAGGCCGACACCCTCATCACCGAGGCGCGCAACGAGGCGGAGCTGCTCCAGAACGAGACCATCGCCGAGGCCGACCGGGTCCGCGCCGACGCCATCGCCAAGGCGGAGAAGCTGATCTCGGACGCCACCGGCGACGCGGAGCGGCTGCGCGCCGAGGCCGCCGAGACGGTCGGCTCCGCCCAGCTGCACGCCGACCGGACCCGCGCCGACGCCGAGCGGCTCAAGGCGGATGCGGAGGCGGCGGTCGAGCGCATGCTCAACTCCGCGCGCGAGGAAGCCGAGCGCACCCTCGACGAGGCCCGCAAGGATGCCAACAAGCGGCGCCAGGACGTGGCCGAGCAGGTCGACACGCTCATCAACGAGACGACCGCCGAGGCCGACAAGCTGCTCACCGAGGCACAGCAGCAGGCGATGAAGACCACCGCGGACGCCGAGTCGCAGGCCGACACCATGGTGGGCGCGGCCCGCAGCGAGGCCGACCGGCTGGTCTCCGAGGCCACGGTCGAGGGCAACTCGATGGTGGAGCAGGCCCGTACGGACGCGGACGAGCTGCTCGTCGGCGCCCGCCGGGACGCCACCGCCATAAGGGAGCGCGCGGAGGAGCTGCGCGAGCGCATCACCACCGAGATCGAGGGGCTGCACGACCGGGCCCGCCGCGAGGCCGCCGAGACCATGAAGTCCACCGGCGACCGCTGCGACGCGCTCATCAAGGCCGCCGAGGAGCAGCTCGCCAAGGCTCAGGCCAAGGCCAAGGACCTGGTCTCGGAGGCCAGCTCCGAGGCGGGCAAGGTCCGGATCGCCGCCGTCAAGAAGGCCGAGGGTCTGCTCAAGGAGGCCGAGCAGAAGAAGGCCACGCTGGTCCGGGAGGCCGAGGAGCTCAAGGCCGAGGCGATCCGCGAGGCCCGCCGCACGGTCGAGGAAGGAAAGCGCGAACTGGAGATCCTGGAGCGCCGGCGGGAGAACATCAACGGCGAGATCTCCCGTGTCCAGGACGTCCTGGAGGCGTTGGAGTCCTTCGAGGCCCCGTCGTCCGGCAAGGACGGCGGAGTCAAGGCGGGCAGCACGGTGGGGGCACCCCGATCGGGTGGCAAGTCGTCAGAAGGCTAGAGTCCGAAGTCCGGTCTGTAGTGTTCTGAGGCTTTTGCGTGAACCTTTGGCAGAGGCTTTGGCAAGCGATCTCACAGCCAGCCACCCAAAAGTGGTGTCATTCTCCAGATCAAACACGCATCCGCTCGATGACACACCGCATCGGCCCCTAGGATTCCACCTATCACCTCACCGGTCTCACTCGACAGGAAACCCATGAGCGACACTTCCCCCTACGGCTTCGAGCTAGTGCGGCGTGGGTACGACCGCGCTCAGGTGGACGAACGGATCTCCAAGCTCGTCTCCGACCGTGACAGCGCTCTCGCCCGCATCACCGCTCTGGAAAAGCGCATCGAGGAGCTCCACCTCGAGACGCAGAACGCCCAGGCTCAGGTAACCGACGCGGAGCCGTCGTACGCCGGTCTCGGCGCGCGTGTCGAGAAGATCCTCCGCCTCGCCGAGGAGGAGGCGAAGGACCTGCGCGAGGAGGCCCGCCGGGCGGCCGAGCAGCACCGTGAGCTCGCCGAGTCGGCGGCCCAGCAGGTGCGCAACGACGCAGAATCGTTCGCTGCGGAGCGCAAGGCCAAGGCCGAGGACGAGGGCGTCCGGATCGTCGAGAAGGCCAAGAGCGACGCCTCGCAGCTGCGCTCCGAGGCTCAGAAGGACGCGCAGTCCAAGCGCGAGGAGGCGGACGCCCTCTTCGAGGAGACCCGTGCGAAGGCCGCGCAGGCCGCCGCCGACTTCGAGACGAACCTCGCGAAGCGCCGCGAGCAGTCCGAGCGTGACCTGGCGTCCCGCCAGCAGAAGGCCGAGAAGCGCCTCGCGGAGATCGAGCACCGCGCGGAGCAGCTGCGCCTGGAGGCCGAGAAGCTGCGTACCGACGCCGAGCGCCGCGCCCGTCAGACCGTCGAGACGGCTCAGCGCCAGGCCGAGGACATCGTCGCGGACGCGAACGCCAAGGCCGACCGGATCCGTTCGGAATCCGAGCGTGAGCTCGCCGCGCTGACGAACCGCCGCGACAGCATCAACGCCCAGCTGACCAACGTCCGCGAGATGCTGGCCACGCTGACCGGTGCCGCGGTGGCCGCCGCCAGCTCCCCGGCGGAGGACGAGCCGATCTCCCGCGGGGTCCCGGCCCAGCAGTCCCGGTAAGCGTTAGCGACCTCGAAGGCCCGCATTCCCTTCGGGGGGTGCGGGCCTCCGTCGTGCGGGTGCACGCCCCTGGAAGGGGCGTGCACCCGGCCCCTCTTCAGGGGCGCGGCGGCCGGGATATTCGCTGTCCGGCCGTCGGAGCCGGGTGATACAGATCCGGGGTGGAAACGACTCCGGACTTCTCCGACCTGCTGCGCCTGATAGACGAACGCTCGGCCGCCTTCGGCGCCGCGGTCGCCGCCGCGCCCGACCTCGACGCGCGAGTGCCGACCTGTCCCGAGTGGACGCTGTTCGATCTGGTGCGGCACCTGGGCGAGGGGCGCCGCAAGTGGGCCGTCATCGTCGCCACGGGGCCCGCCGACGCTCCCCCGGCCAAGTCGGCCTGGGACACCCCGGCTCCGCCCCGGGAGCGCGAGGCCCTGCTGGACTGGTGGGCCGCGTCGGCGCGCCGGCTCCTGGACGCGCTGCGGGAGTCCGGCCCCGACCGCGGCTGCTGGACCTGGTGGCCCGCGTCGCAGTCGCCGCAGACCACCGGTGCCGGCGCCCGGCACCAGCTCCAGGAGATCGCGCTGCACACCTACGACGCCCAGCTCACCGCGGGCGCCCCGCAGCCGCTGCCGGAGGAGGTGGCGCTCGACGGCGTCGACGAGTTCCTGCACACCTGCTGCGCCACCACGGCCCCCTGGCCGCACCGCCCCGCCACCGTCGACTACCACGCCACCGAGGGCCGCTCCTGGCGCGTCACGCTCTCCGCCGACGGCGCCCGGGCCGCCCGCCTCACGACGCCGGACACGGCGCCCGCGGCCGACGCGTCCCTGCGCGGCACGGCCGGGGAGCTGGTCCTCGCCCTGTACGACCGGGTCCCGGTGGACGCCCTGAAACTCGACGGGGAACGACGGTTGTTCGACCAGCTGCTGGCCTGGGAGCCGGAGGAGTAGGGGACGTAGGCCCCCTCAGGTGGCGTCGGCCCCCTCAGGTGGCATCGGCCCCCTCACATGCCGTCGGCCCTCTCAGGTGGCAGCCCCCGTAGGCCGGTCTTAGCGTGGCCGCATGATCGAGCTGGCGGGCCTGACCAAGCGCTACGGCGACAAGACCGCGGTCGACGACCTCACGTTCACCGTCAGACCCGGCATCGTCACCGGGTTCCTCGGGCCCAACGGTGCCGGGAAGTCCACCACCATGCGGATGATCCTCGGGCTCGACCACCCCACGGGCGGCCGGGTCCGGATCGACGGCAAGCGGTACGAGCAGCTCAAGGACCCGCTGACGTACATCGGGGCGCTGCTCGACGCGAAGGCCGTGCACGGCGGGCGCAGCGCCTTCAACCACCTGCTCTGCCTCGCGCAGAGCAACGGGATCCCGACGGCGCGGGTGGCCGAGGTCCTCGACACCGTCGGACTGACGGCGGTGGCGAAGAAGAAGGCCAAGGGGTTCTCGCTCGGGATGGGGCAGCGGCTCGGGATCGCGGGGGCGCTGCTCGGCGACCCGCGGATCCTGATGTTCGACGAGCCGGTGAACGGGCTCGACCCCGAGGGCATCCACTGGATCCGGACCCTGATGAAGTCGCTGGCCGCCCAGGGCCGGACCGTGTTCGTCTCCTCCCACCTCATGAGCGAGATGGCACTGACCGCCGACCACCTGGTCGTCATCGGGCAGGGGCGGCTGCTCGCCGACACCTCCATGGCGGACTTCATCCGGACGAACTCGCGGTCGTACGTCCGGGTCCGCTCCCCGCAACGCGAGCGGCTGCTCGACGTGCTGCACGGGGCCGGGATCACCGTCGTCGAGACGGGGACCGGAGCCCTGGAGGTGGAGGGCGGGAAGGCCGAACCGATCGGGGAGCTGGCCGCGCAGAACGGGATCGTGCTGCACGAGCTGAGCATCCAGCAGGCCTCCCTTGAGGAGGCGTTCATGCAACTGACGGCGGAGTCCGTGGAGTACCACGCGCACGCCGACTCGCCCCCGGTGCCACAGGCCTGGGGCTCCGGCTGGGACAAGGGAGCGTGACATGGCCGTCGTCACCCAGGTCGTACGGTCCGAGTGGACCAAGATCCGGTCCGTCGCGTCGACGGTGTGGACGCTGTCCCTGGCCGTGGTGGTCACCGTGGCCCTCGGAATGCTGATCTCCGGGCTCGCGAACAGGCAGTTCGGCAACATGCCCGCGCGGGAACGGCTCTCCTTCGACCCGACGAACATCAGCTTCGCCGGGATGACCCTCGGTCAGCTGGCGATGATCGTGTTCGGGGTGCTCGTCGTGTCGAACGAGTACAGCACCGGGATGATCAGGGTCTCGCTGGCCGCCGTGCCGCAGCGGGCCACCTTCCTGTTCAGCAAGATCGCGGTGGCGGCGGCCCTGGTGCTGGTGGTCGGCATGGTCACCAGCTTCGCCGCCTTCTTCCTCGGGCAGGCCATGCTCGGCTCCCACCGGGCCCAGCTCGGCGACCCCGGGGTGCTGCGCGCGGTCGTCGGCGGCGGGCTCTACATGACGCTCATCGCGATGTTCTCCATGGGCGTGGCCGCGATGCTGCGCTCGCCGATGCTGTCGCTGGGCATCCTGATGCCGTTCTTCTTCCTGATCTCCAACATCCTCGGCAACGTCGACGCGACGAAGAAGATCGGCCGGTTCCTGCCGGACCAGGCGGGCAGCCACATCATGCAGGTGGTCCCGAGGGCCGGCGACGACGTCCCGTACGGGCCCTGGGGCGGGCTCGGCATCATGGGGCTGTGGGTGATCGCCGCGCTGGCCGGCGGGTACGTCCTGCTGAAGCGGCGCGACGCCCAGTGACGGGGTCGTGACCGGTTCTGTCGCCGGAAGTCTTTACATGCTCTTGGGCGGAACCGTCAGCTCCCCGATATCCTCCTAACCCTTACGGGGGGCGTCTGCCCCATGTCCTGATCCTTTCGATGGGTGCGGAGCATGATCGAGGCTGTCGGCCTGACCAAGCGCTACGGCGACAAGACCGCCGTCTACAACCTTTCCTTCCAGGTACGACCCGGAGCCGTCACGGGCTTCCTCGGGCCGAACGGCTCGGGCAAGTCGACGACCATGCGGATGATCCTGGGTCTGGACAACCCGACCGCCGGTTCGGTGACGATCGGCGGCTTCCCGTACCGCAAGCTGCCGAACGCCGCCCGCCAGGTCGGCGCGCTGCTCGACGCAAAGGCGGTGCACGGCGGCCGGTCCGCCCGCAACCACCTGCTGTCGCTGGCCCAGCTGTCCGCCATCCCGGCCCGCCGGGTCGACGAGGTGCTCGGGGTGGTGGGCCTCCAGGGCGTGGCCGGAAAGCGCTCCAAGGGCTTCTCGCTCGGCATGGGCCAGCGCCTCGGCATCGCCGCCGCGCTCCTCGGCGACCCCCAGGTGCTGCTCTTCGACGAGCCGGTCAACGGCCTCGACCCCGAGGGCATCCTCTGGGTGCGCAACCTGATGAAGTCCCTGGCCGCCGAGGGCCGGACGGTCTTCGTCTCCTCCCACCTGATGAGCGAGATGGCGCTGACCGCCGACCACCTCATCGTCATCGGCCGGGGCCAGCTGCTCGCCGACATGAGCGTGACCGACTTCATTTCGGCCAACTCCGCCGACTTCGCGCGGGTCCGCACCCCGGACACCGAGCCGCAGCTGCGCGAGAAGCTCGGCTCGGCGCTGACCGAGGCCGGCGGCCATGTCCTGCCGGAGCAGGACGGGGCGCTCAGAGTGACCGGGCTGCCGCTGCCCCGGATCAGCGACCTCGCGCACGAGGCGGACGTACGGCTGTGGGAGCTGTCCCCGCACCAGGCCTCGCTGGAGGAGGCGTACATGCGGATGACGCAGGGCGCCGTCGACTACCGGTCCTCGATCGACCAGAAGGCCGGCCTCCAGCAGCCCCTGCCGCCGGGCGCCCAGCCGCCGATGCCGGTGCCCGGGCAGGGCCAGCCGGGCTGGTACGCCCCACCGCCGCCGCAGCAGGGCGGCCAGCCGTTCACGGGACCGTACGGTGCGCCCGGTGCGCCCGCAGGCGGGTACGGCGCCCCGCAGGGCCCGTACGGGGCTCCCCAGGCGGCTCCCAACCCCTACGCCCAGCCGACGCCCGCTCCGGCTCCCGGGTCCGCTCCGGCAGCCGCCGAACCGGCCCGGCCGGCCCCCGCCGCCGCGCCCACCGCCCCCGCCGCTCCTGCTGCCCCCGCCGACCTGACCAAGCCCGAGGACGCCCGATGAGCACCCACCAGCCTCCGCTGCCGCAGACGGCCCCGGCCGCACCCGACTGGCAGGCGGCGCCCGGCGGTTCGTACCCCGGCTACGTCTCGCCGATCCCGGTGGTGCGCACCCGCCTCGGGCACGCGATCACCTCCGAGTGGACGAAGATCAGGTCGGTGCGTTCGACGATCTGGACGCTCGGCGTCTTCGTTCTCCTGGTGATCGGCATCGGCCTGCTCGCCGGCGCCGTGGTCAGCAACTCCACCTCCTCGTCGGACGACCTGTCCGGCAGCAACGCGCTCTCGCTCGGTTTCTTCGGGCTGCTGCTCGGCAGCATGTGCATCATCACGCTCGGCGTGCTGACGACCGCCTCGGAGTACGGCACGGGCATGATCCGTACGACGATGGTGGCCTGCCCCTCCCGCGCCCGCGTGCTCGCGGCGAAGGCGATCGTCTTCTTCGCGGTCGCGTTCGTGATCACCCTCGCGGCCAGCGCGTTCGTGGCCATGACGCAGGTGTCGATGCTGAGCGACATCGCCCGGAAGCCGACCGGCGGGGAATGGCTGAAGGGAACCGTCGGCGTCAGCCTCTACATCGCGCTGCTCGGACTGCTCTCGCTGATCATCGGCTCGATCATCCGGCACTCGGCGGGCGCCATCACCATCATGATCGGCGCGGTGCTCGCCCCGCTGGTGATCGCCCTGTTCATGTTCTCCTCGTCGCTGGAGAAGGTGCGCAACGCCCTGTTCGAGTACTCGATCCCGAACCAGCTGAGCGTCTTCTACTCCAACTCCCTGAGCGAATCCGGCCCTTCGGGCTGGGACCCGCTGTGGATCATCCTGGGTGTGACGGCCGTCGCGTTCGCGGGCGCCTACGTGCTGCTGGAGAAGCGGGACGTGTAGGCCGTACGACCCTCAGAACTTCGGCGCGTTCCTGGGCCGCTGCACCCGCGTGGTGCGGCGGTCCTTCGCGTTCCAGCAGGCCTTGTGCCAGTGCCGGCGCTCGTCCACGCCCGAGTGCTCCGGCCAGGCCACCACGTGCGGGACCCCGGAGGCGATCACCTGGTCGCAGCCCGGGCACCGGTACGTCTTGCCGACCGCGCTGGCGCCGGCCACGTGCCGGACGCTCCACTCCTCGCCCTGCCAGCTCTCGGTGGACTGCCAGCCGCCGTAGCGGTCCGCGCGGTCGTCCTCGGCGCTCCGGCCGGACGAGGCCGATCCGTTCGGGCCCTGGGGTCGGTTGCGACGCGGGGACACGGGACACCTCTCGGGGCTATACAGGAAGCATGGGCTGTGTCCAGCCTACGACGCGCGCACGGGGGTACGCGTAGGGCACCAACCCGCACAAGTCCCCCTCCAGGGCGACCCATTCTCCAGACAATCCGCAAATCTCTCCGCCAGGCCGTGTCCTCGGCACGTGTCAGACGGTTATGCCCGGTGGGGGAGCTCCGGGTCGGAGCCAGGAAAGCAGGAAGAAACGATGCGCGTAGGTAGTTTTGTGCTGGCCGCCCAGTTCCCGGGCCAGGGTCAGGGGGAAGCCCTGCACCGGGCGGTGCGCACGGCGGAGGTGGCCGAGGAGTCCGGTCTGGACGCGGTCTGGCTGGCCGAGCACCACTTCGTGCCGTACGGCACGTGTCCGTCGGCGGTCACCCTGGCGGCCTTACTGCTGGGCCGCACCCGGCGACTGCGGGTCGGTACGGCGGTGAGCGTACTGCCCACCGTCCACCCGGTCGCCCTCGGCGAGCAGGCCGCGCTGCTGCACGTGACGAGCGGCGGCCGCTTCACGCTCGGCGTGGGGCGGGGCGGGCCCTGGGTGGATCTGGAGGTCTTCGGCTCCGGCCTGGAGGCGTACGAACAGGGCTTCCCCGAATCACTCGATCTGCTGATGCGCTGGCTGCGCGAACCGGCCGTGTCGGCCTCCGGACCGCGCTTCTCGTTCCGTGAGGTCCCCGTCGTACCGCGCCCGTCGGAGGCGCTGACGGAGGCGCCTGGGCCGGAGGTGGTGGTCGCCTGCACCTCCGCGGCGAGCATCCGGCTGGCCGCCGAGCGAGGGCTGCCGATGCTGCTCGGGATGCACGTCGGCGACGAGGAGAAGGCCGAGATGGTCGCGTTGTGGCGGCAGCACGCGCGGGCGGCCGGGCGGCCGGGCGACGAGATCGCCGGGGCGGCCCATGTGTCGGCCGGCGTCTGCCAGATCGCGGACAGCCGCACCGACGCGGCGGAGACCCTGACGAAGGCGATGCCGGGCTGGCTGAAGCAGGGCCTGGAGGCCCATATGACGGTGGACGGCCGGTTCCGTTCGATGCGGGACCCGCTCGCCTACACCGAACTGCTCTGCGGCCTCCACCCGGTGGGTACCCCGCGGCTGTGCGTCGACCGCCTCGCCGCGACCTCCGAGCGGACCGGCATCTCCCGCTTCGCCCTGCTGACGGAGGGCTCGGGGGATCTGGCGGCCACGGAGGAGAACGTACGACGGCTGGGTGCCGAGGTACTGCCGCACCTCCGGTGACCTCACCGCCGCGGGGAGCTTGCCGCCCCAGTGACTGATGCACCTCCCGCGTGTGGAGCGGCAAGCAAGCGGCTCACTGCGTCAGCAGTACCGGAGCACGGCGTCAGCAGTCCCGGAGTTCCGGGGACTGGTTCAGCAGCTGATTGCGCACCGAGGTGAAGCGGGCCAGTGTCTCGTCGACCGAGGCGTCCAGCGGGAACACCGCCACACGGTGGCAGTTCTGGAAGGCCAGCCGCACACCGAAGTGCCGCTGCAGGGCGCCGCGTATGGCGTCACTCGCGAGCGCACGCAGCAGCTGACCGCGTGCCTGCTCGTCCGGCGGAGGCGTCTGGTTGTCGGCGAAGTCTCCGCCGTCCACCTTCAGCTGGGCCACCAGGGAGCTGATCATCTCCCATGCGTAGGGCAGGGAGGTCCGGACGCAGTCGACGAAATCCGCTTCGTCGACCTCGCCTCGCTCGGCCTGTTCGAGTAGGGCCGGTGAGACGTCGAGCGACATGGGTACTCCTCTCGCACCCCCGAACAACAGGGGTTGGCGGACAGGTAAGGGAGTTCGCGATACCGAACACGCTGAGTACACAACTCGCGACCTCCCGTTTACTACGGTAGGCAACGGGCGGTGACGCCACCAGGAGATTGCGTATATGCGACGGTCCCTTTAGGCACACAATCGGCCAGGTTTGAACAGGCGTGTGCAGGCGACTCTTCAGGAGCGGTCGCGGAGGGGCCGTCAGCCGTAGTGCGGGCGAATCGCGTGGAGGGCGGCGCGTCGAGTAGCGTTGCCGACCATGCGTCTCGTCATCGCCCGGTGCTCCGTCGACTACGCCGGCCGGCTCACCGCCCACCTTCCCTCCGCCCCCCGTCTGATCCTGGTCAAGGCGGACGGCAGTGTCTCCATCCACGCGGACGACCGGGCCTACAAGCCCCTCAACTGGATGTCGCCGCCGTGCACCCTCAAGGAGGGAACGGGTGACGAGACCGGCGTCTGGACCGTCATCAACAAGGCGGGCGAGAAGCTCATCATCACGATGGAGGAGGTCCTGCACGACTCCTCGCACGAGCTGGGCGTCGACCCGGGCCTGATCAAGGACGGCGTGGAAGCGCACCTCCAGGAGCTGCTGGCCGACCGCATCGAGACCCTCGGCGACGGCTACACCCTCATCCGCCGCGAGTACATGACGGCGATCGGCCCGGTGGACATCCTGTGCCGCGACGCCGAGGGCCAGACCGTGGCCATCGAGATCAAACGCCGTGGCGAGATCGACGGCGTCGAACAGCTCACCCGCTACCTGGAACTCCTCAACCGCGATCCCCATCTCGCCCCCGTCCGGGGCATCTTCGCGGCCCAGGAGATCAAGCCCCAGGCCAAGGTCCTCGCCACCGACCGCGGCATCGGCTGCACGATCCTCGACTACGACGCCCTGCGCGGCATCGAGGACGACAAGCTGCGGCTGTTCTGACGGGCCGGGCCGAGGACCCTGAACAAGGCCGACGGGCCGGGCCGATGCCCTGAACAAGGCCGACAAGCTACGACCTCCTTTTACGCCGCACCCCCCACTACCGCCGCGACGGCGCTCGACCACGACGGCGGTGACCGGCGGGAGGAACTCGGCTCAGGCCGGTCCGGCACCGCCGGTCACCGCCGTAGGGGCTGAGCGC
>NZ_JBHXMA010000056.1:0-66288 GCF_042721035.1 Streptomyces sp. NPDC058464 | reverse complement strand
GCTGGGGGGGGTGGCGGGTGGGCGGGGCCCTGGCCGGGGGGGGGTGTGCGGGGTGCCTCCCGCCCCCCGGGGCCCCGGCGCCGCCGCGGGCGGGGCCCCCCCCGGGGTCCCCCCCCCGCCGGAGGTTCTCGGCTAGGCGCAGCTGATGCCCACGCAGACCGTGTTGAGCAGCGTCAGCAGGCCGACGCACGCACACGTCCCGGAGAACGATGCTCCGTCGAAGTCGACCGGGTCGGTCTCCGGAAGGGCGTGCAGCTGGGCCAGCAGCTCGAGGGCCTGGTTCTCCATGACATTCTCCTTCTGTGAGCGGTAAGCGACAGGGGGGTTTTCCTGCCGCTCAACCCGGCTGCTGGACAGTCCAGTGCCGGGAGTCGGTGTGGCGCGTCCTCAGGAGGAACGCCAGGATTCCCGCGGACCCGTCGCTCCAGCTCGTCGAGACGTCCCCGTACTCGTTGGGGAAGACGACGTGGGCTGCGCGGTGGGCGCGTTCGGAGACGATGAGGCGGGCCAGGTCCTCGGCCGCCGCCCGGTAGGCGGGCTCTCCGGTGGCCTCGGCCATGTCGAGGAGGAAGTCGCCGTTGCCCGCCAGGCCGTGGCACTGGGTGAGGGCGGCCCGGGAGGCGCGCTCCACGACGGCGTGTACGGCGCCGCGGGCGAGATCACCGAATCGGCTGTCCCCGGTCCGCTGCCAGAGCCGGACCAGGAAGGAGCCGATGCCCGCCGAGCCGTGGCACCAGTACGGGGCCGTGGGCGGGTCCGTGGCCTGGGCCGGCCACTGGGCGGCCCGGCCGACCGGCACCGCGTTGGCCACCAGGTGCTCTCCCGCCGCCAGGGCCAGTTCCAGGTGTTCCGGCCGCCCGGAGACGGCCGCGGCGGTGAGCAGGAAGCTGCCGATGCCGGCCGATCCGTGCGCGAAGCCCAGGTAGCGTTTGCCGGCCTCCTCGGAGACCGCTTCCGCGGGGACGGGCCAGCTCACGCCGGACGGTTCGGACTGTGCGGCGGCGGCCAGCCGGTCGGCCGCGTCGACGACCAGCTCGGCCAGGCGCGGGTCGTCGGTACGGCGCCACAGGTGGGCGGCGGCGAGTCCGCTGCCCGCGGTGCCGTGGGTGATGTCGTGGCTGGGCGTCGGTTCCAGTGGCGCCAGTGCGAGGGCCAGCGCGTGGTCGGTGAGCGTGCGGTCGTCGATCGCACGTCCGGCGTCGTACAGCGCCCAGGCGATGCCGCGGCCGCCGAAGTGCAGGCCCGGACGGACGGAGCGGGTGCCGGTGCGGGCCACGATCCAGTTGCCCGCGGTGGAGATCAGCTCCGGCAGGCGGGGGTCGCCGGTGAGCTCGAAGTACCGGGTCAGGACCGCCAGTACGCCTGCCGCGCCCTGCTGCACGGTGCACGGATCGGTCTCGCCGGCCATCGTGGACACGGGCCACAGCCGCCGGTCGTCGTGCGGGGTCATCGAATCGACGAGGTGGTCCACCATCCCGGTGACCGCTGCCCGCGTCGCCGTGTCCGGATCACCCGGATCACCCGGATCATTCGGATCGGCCAGATCATTCGGATCGGCCAGATCATTCGGATCGGCCAGATCAACCCGATCAACCGTGCGCGCCGGCCCGGCGGCGGTCCGCCTCGGCAGCACCGGGTCCGCACCGCGCAGAGCCGCACGCGCCCTGGCAGGGTCCCAGCGCCCGCCGGGATCGTCCTTCATCAGCCCGAGGAGCATCTCGGCCAGACCGTCCGGCAGCCGCAACGTTTCCGCGCAGGCGGCGAGCCACTCGGCGAACCGCTGTTCCGCGGGCCTGGTGGCCGGTTCCTCGGGCAGCAGGTTCGGTACCTTGCCGGCGAGTACGAAGCACACGGTGGCGCCGAGGCTGTAGTAGTCGGCCGTCGGGGAGACCGGGGCGTCCGCCAGGCGCTCGGGGGCGCTGAAGCCCGGGGTCCCCACCCGGGTCGGGAGCGGGACGTCGTCCTCCAGGACGGCGAGCTCCAGGTCGATGAGGCGCAGTTCCCCGTCGGGGCGGACCATCACGTTGCCGGGTGTGAAGTCCCGCAGTACGCAGCCGCGGGCGTGGGCCGCCGCGACCAGCTCCACCAGGCGGCCGGCCTGGGCGAGCGCGTCCGCCCGGTAGCGTTCGCTCCCGACGTCACGGAAGCGCTCGGCGACCCAGTTGCGCAGGGGCATGCCCGGCACTTCCTCCTGGGCCAGGAACAGGTGCCCGCCCGTCTCGAACATCGCGAGCGGCTCCGGGGCCAGTCCGGTGCCCTTGAGCTTCTCCAGCGTCCTGGCCTCGGCCCGCAGCCAGTCACGGACGTCGGCGCCGGACGCGTCGCCCTCGACGTGCGGCCGGGCCTCCTTGATCACCACGGGTGCGCCCGTGGTGACGTCGGTGCCCCGGTAGACACCGCCCTTGTTGGTGTGCCGGATCGCCTCCCGTACCGAGAACCGGCCGCCGAGCAGCACCGGGCTGCTCGGCGCCTTCTCCCGGCGCGGTGGCAGCGGCACCGCGGCGGGAAAGGGGCTGACCGCCCAGGACGGCGGGGAATACTGCCCGGTGCGCTTGTCCTCCACGGGATTGCCGTCGGGATCCTCGATGAACCAGACGAGCAGACCCTGGTCGGAAAGCCGCCGCCGGCCCACGAAGGCGCCGTAGCGGTAGTGCACCAGACTCTGCGGCGCATAAGGCTGGTCGGACAGGATCCGGGGACCGGCCAGTCCCTCCGTGGCCCGGTGCAGCGCCAGCGCCAGTCGTGCGGCGTCGGCGTCGGAGGACGGGTATACGGTGATGAACTTGCCCGAGCTTCCTCGTGGCGTGGCGCGGGAATTGAGCGCGCCCACCTGTTCGAGCGACCGGACGAACTTGAATCCCGACTCCTCGCGCAACAGCACGTCCAGTGCCTTCTCCAGCACTTCCGGCGCGGACGCGGCCGTCGCGGAAACGTGCAATTTCCAGCCCTGCCGGCGTCGCATGCCGGACTCGTGTGTGAGGCGGCACCACATCTCGTCCGCGTGGGTCGTCCAATGCGCGTCGGCGTCCGTGGTCTGTAACGCCCGGCGGAGCAGAATTTCGAGATCGATTCCGGTTGCGTGGCTCGTCATACGTGTCCCTCTCAACGGCGAGAACCGCTGGTTGGAATATCTCTTCGGCGAGAAGAAACGTACAACAGGCGCCTGCCGAGCGTCACTTTATTCGGCGAGCGCACGGTGTTGCACCGGCAATGGGCGGCGCAGTCCGGCGCAAATAAAGGCGTATGAGAAGCGCCGCACCGGCCAAATAATCCACGCGTTCGACCACATCGCAGACTACACCCGGGAAAGAAAAACAGTGTGCACCAATTAACTCTGAATCAAATCGTGGTGAGAAAGAGAGATTCAGGAGCCCCACGGCGACCCGCCGACCTCAGATCTCCCAGCGAATCCCGTGCACTTGACGGCAAGGAGTGCCGCTCCCGCCCTCTTTGTCCGCCGGTCCATGAATTCGATCTAGCAGTGAATCGACCACGAGTGGTGACAGCCATGGCCATAGCGAACGCAATCGACGCGGAATATCCCGTGCCGTTTCGTTCCCGCTTTTCGAATCCGCCCGCTTCCGCTCGGATCTGCTCGATTCCGTCATGGCGCCCATCGGCCTGCCTTGATCGGACACCTCAAATCCGTTGCAGGCAAGGCGAGTTGAGACAGCGGCCCCGCTACTTCGCCAGGCTCAGCGCCAGCAGGGCGACGTCGTCCTCGCGGTCCCGGCCGAAGCAGGCGAGGAGGGTGTCGCACAGGGCCTCCAGGCCGGGCAGGGCACCGCAGGCGGCGGCCCGGAGGTGTTCCATCGAGATCGCGAGGTCGGTGCCGCGGGTCTCGATCAGGCCGTCGGTGACCATGAGGAGCCGGTCGGTGGGTCCGAGGACCAACTCGGTGGGCGGCGGGTGGGGCAGGCCCACCCCCAGCAGCGGACCGGACGCCTTGACGTACTCGGCGCTGCCGTCGTCGCCGAGTATCAGCGGCGGGATGTGGCCGGCGTTGGCGACGCGGGTGCGCCCGGTCGCCGGGTCGATCAGGGCCAGGCAGACGGTGGCCGTGACGTCGGCGTGGTAGTGCTGGAGCAGCCGGTCGAGGCGGTCGGCGAGGGCGGCCGGGTCGCTCTCGGTGAGGCAGTAGGCGCGCAGCGCGTGCCGGAGTTCGACCATGACGGTGGCCGCGTCCAGCGAGTGCCCCACGACGTCCCCGACCGCGGTGAGCACCCCTTCGCCGACCCGCAGCGCGGCGTAGAAGTCGCCGCCGATCTCGGTCTCCTGGGAGGCGGGTTCGTAGCGCACCGCTATGTCGACGCCCGGCAGTTCGGGCAGCTGGTGCGGGCGGGGCAGGAAGCTGTGCTGGAGGGTGAGCGCGACACGCCGCTCCACCTGGTACATCAGCAGGGGCTCGGCGGCGAGCGCGGTGGCCTGGGCCAGCTGGGCCAGCAGCGCCTCGTTCTCGGGGTCGACCCTGCGCTGCCCGCGGGTGGGGGTGGCCAGGCACACCGGCACCTTGCCGTCCTGGGTGAGGACCAGCGTGAGCCGGGCGTCGTGCTGCACCCCGGGCCGGAAGAACCCGGTGGGCCACAGCGGCGCCGGCACGGTGGTGATCCGGACCCCGGACTGCCCGCGGGTGAGCCGGCGCAGCAGACCGGCCACGTCCCGGTGGGCGCCCTCGTCCGGCAGGGCGAGCGAGGTGCGCTCCCGGTACAGGCCGCGGTACAGCTCGTCGTCCTGGTCGAGGACGAAGACGGCGGCCGGGCAGCCGAGGAGGCGGGCGGCGCCGTCCGCGGCGGCGTCGGCCAGTTCGGGCAGCGAGCGGGCCGCCTGGATGGTGACGATCGTCTCCGACAGCAGTTTCAGGCGCCGTACCAGTGCCTGGTCGTCGGCGCGCAGCCGGGCGGCGCGCACCGCGGCCCGGACCGCCGCCTCGATCTCCTCCGGCTCGGCGGGCACCGTCAGATACGCCTCGGCCCCCGCGTCCAGGCCCGGGCAGCGGTCCGCCGGGGCGGTGCGCAGGGCCGAGAAGTGCACGACGGGCAGACCAGCCATGTGCGGCCGCTCCTTCAGCCGACGGCAGAGCTCGAAGCCGCTCATGTCCGGGAGGTTCACGTCGACGAGGGCCACGTCGGGCAGGACGCCCTTGCGCAGCCGTACGTCGAGCTCGGCGAGCGCCTGCCGGCCGTCGGCGACCACGACGACCTGGTGGCCGGCCCGGCGCAGGACGGTGCCCATCGCGTACCGGCTCGCGGGCTCGTCGTCCACGACCAGCACGGTCGTGTCTGTCAGCTTGCCGTTGACGTCCATGCTCCCAGCCCCTGGACAACACCGGTAGGGCAGTGCCTGGAGGCACCCCCGGCGGTGGCCGGGGGAATGCCGGGCCTGCCCCACCGAGTCAGGCCGCGGTCACGTGGTCCGGGAGAACACCGCCACCGTGCGCCCCGGAACCTCGAACGTACCCGTTTCCCGCTCGTACGATGCCGACTTGACGACGGAGTCCTGGCCCGACGCCTGCACCGGGTGCAGCCGGTAGCCGGTTTTGGCCAGGGTGCCCACCCGCTGCTCCTGCCGCTCCGGGCTCGCGTTGAACACGACGACCAGGTCCCCCAGCGCCATGGTGATCACCCCGGGCGTCTCGTCCTTGCCGGAGAGCGGGAAGGTGAGCGCCGACTGCACCCGCGCGGCCGTGCCGAGCGAGAACGCCTTGTCGGTCGTACGGATCTTCAGCAGGTCCTGGTAGGCGGCCGAGGCCCCGTCGATCTGCGGGCAGCCGACCTGCACCGAGGTCAGCAGCGGCTTGGCGTAGGGCCACTTGGACTGGTTGTCGGCGGCCGTCGGCAGCCCGCGGCCGAAGCCGTTGCCGTCGGCGCAGTTCCAGTGGATGGCGTTGAACCAGTCGCCGCTGTCGAAGGAGTTGCGGTCCAGGGACTTGGAGCGCAGCAGGTCGGTGCCGGCCTGGGAGAGCGAAGGCCCCTGGGAGAGGGCGGCCGTGGCCATCGCCAGGACCTGCATCCGGGCCCGGTCGGAGGCGGAGGTACCGGCCGGCAGCTTGTACGTCAGCGCGTCGAACAGCGACTCGTTGTCGTGCGCGTCGACATAGGCGAGGGCGTCGCCGGGCGCGTCGGCGTATCCGGCGGGCGAGCCGTTGTAGTCGATCTCGGCGCCGGTGACCTCCTTGCCGTCGGTGTCGGTGAACCGGTACTTGGCGAGGTTGCCGGTCAGGCCGACCTTGATCAGATCCTGGTAGTGCAGGAGCCGCGCCTTCTGCTCGGCCGGAGTGCCGTTGGCCGTCGAGGAGTTGGGGTCGGTGTAGAGGCCGGACGCGAAGCCCTGGATGCCGGGGTCGTCGTCGAAGGGGCTGCCGCCGCGCACCGCGTCCCGGGCCCGGTCCGAGAAGGTGGCGATGCCGGTGCCGGCCATGTTCTGCTGCGTGGCCTGCACGAACCGGGCGTCGTCGGCGACCTCCCCGAAGTTCCAGCCCTCCCCGTACAGGATGATCTTCTTGCCGTCGACGCCGTCCTTCTTCAGGGTCAGCGCGTCGAGCGCCTTGCGGACCGCCAGGATGTTGGCCTTCGGGTGGTGGCCCATCAGGTCGAAGCGGAAGCCGTCGACCTTGTACTCCTTCGCCCAGGTGACGATCGAGTCCACCACCAGCTTGCCCATCATGGCGTTCTCGGGCGCGGTGTTGGCGCAGCAGGTGCTGTTGGCGACGCTGCCGTCGGCGAGCAGCCGCTGGTAGTAGCCGGGCACGATCCGGTCGAGGACGCTGGTGTCCGCCTCGCCGCTGGCCGCCGTGTGGTTGTAGACGACGTCCATGACGACCCGCAGCCCGTCGTCGTTGAGCGACTTGACCATCTTCCGGAACTGGACGGTACGCGCGGTGCCGTCCGGGTCGGTGGCGTACGAGCCCTCGGGGACCGTGAAGTGGTACGGGTCGTAGCCCCAGTTGTAGGCGTCCTTCGCGGCGACCGCCGAGACGCACGCCTGCTGCTGCTCCGAGTCGGCCGGGTAGGAGGCGAGATCGCAGGCGGGGCTCGCCTGGTCGGCCTTCTTCTCGGGCACGGTGGCGAAGTCGAAGGCCGGGAGGAGATGGACGTACGAAGTCCCGGCCTTGGCGAGGGCCTTGAGGTGCCGGGAGCCGTCGCTGTTCTTGTCGGTGAAGGCGAGGTAGGTGCCCCGGTCCGCGGCCGGGACCGTGGCGTCCGCCGCGGAGAAGTCCCGGACGTGCAGCTCCTGGATCTGGGCGTCCTTCATCGGGACGGCCTTGGGCTTGGTGTACGTCGACCAGCCGCCCGGCGCCAGGGACTTGTCGTTCAGGTCGACGACCAGGCTGCGCTCCGAGTTCGCGGTGAGGGCGACCGAGTAGGGGTCGGTGACCTTGTTGGTGACGACCTTCCGGACGCTGGGCGCCCAGACCTTGACGACGTACCGGTAGGGCTTGTTCTTCCAGGACGCGGGGCCGGTGACGGACCAGACGCCGGTGGCGGGGTCGCGGTGCATCGGCTTCACCGCGCCGTCGAGTTCGAGGGCGACGGACTGCGCGGTCGGCGCCCAGACGGAGAGGGTCGGCTTTCCGTGGTGGAAGACCGGGCCGAGGTCCGCCGTCGTGGCCTTGGCGTACACGTCGTCGAGGACGCCGGCGATCTGGACACCGGTAGCGGCCAGCACCGCGCCGTTGGCGGCCCGCTGGGAGGCGACGACCTGCCCGCCGAGCGCCTCGCGCACCCGGTCCCGGTCGCGCGCGTCGACCGACCAGGCCGTGTAGTCCTTCAGGTACGGGAACTTCGCCTTCTGCGCGTCGGTGAGGGTGGTCTTCGTCAGCCGCAGCCACCGCTCGTCGTCGCTGGTCAGCGTCCCGTCCTTGACGGCGATCGAACCGTCGCGGGAGTAGACCAGCTGGGTGGAGACCGCGCCGTCGGCGCCGTTCCAGGCGACCGTGTCCCGGTCGATCCAGACCGCCTTGGAGGTGGTCAGGTCGAGCGCGGCCGCGCTGCCGGCGGGCTGCGGGAGCAGGTACTTCTCCTGGCCGTTCAGGAGCCACACCTCGTAGCCGTTCGACTTGAGGTCGAGCGACTGGTCGGCGGCGAGGTCCTTCTCGTCGCCCTTGTGGATGATGTAACTGAGGCTGGTGGCGCCGTCGGTGAGCGGTACCTCGAAGACCGCGCCGTAGGCATCGGTCCGCACCGGCTGCAGGGGGCTCGACCAGTCGGTGGGGTTCGCGGCGCCCGTCCAGACGTGCAGGCCCCAGCCAGCGTAGTCCCCGTCGGCGCGGTGGTAGTGGATGACCGCCTTGGTGGTGTCCTGGGCCGGGTAGTCGGGCCTTGTCGTGAGGACGTCCGCCTTCCCCTGCTCGATCCAGACCTCGCCCGTCTTCGTGACGTCGATGGAGCGGTCGGCGGAGACGTCCTTGTTGCCGTCCTTGTCGACGACGAGGAAGCCGACGTTCGTGGCACCGGGCTTCAGCTTGACGTAGGCGAAGGCGCCGTACGCGTCACGGCCGGTGAAGGGGTGGCCGGCGGGCCAGGTGGTCGCCTCGCCGTCGGCGAGGTCGCCCCAGGCGTACAGACCCCAGTTGTCGTAGTCGCCGTCGGTGCGCTTGTAGTGGACGACCGCGTAGTCACGGGAGGAGGCGGTGGGCGTCTCGGCGGCGGGCGGGGTGCCGGAGGCGCTCTCGGCGAGCGCGCTGCCGGTGTGCCCGGCGGAGTCGACGACGACCGCCTTGTAGCGCAGGGCGGTGCCGGCCGGGACGTCCTCGGCGAGGGTCTGGGTGACCTTGTAGGGGGCGTGGTCGGCGGAGCCGAGGGTGGTCCACTTCCCGTTGCCGACCTGGGCGGCGAAGACGACGCGGTTCAGCTGGCCGCCGGTGACGTCCGCGGTGAGGTCGACGGTGCCGGTGGCGCCGGCGGCGGGGGCCTGGAGGGTGATCGTCGGGGTGGTGGCGGGCTGGGCGAGGGGGCCGGCCGCCTTGTAGACGACGGCGGACTCGGCGGGGACGGTGACGGTGAGCTCGGCCGAGCCGTCGGAGGTGAGGGTGCCGTCGGTGCCGTAGACCGCCCGGTAGCGCATACCGGCGGACCCGGTCGCGAAGGTCGCCGTCTGTGCCGTGCCGGCGTTGTTGAGGGCGACGACGTACTCCTGGCCGGTCTTCGCGTCGGTCCGGGTGAACGCGTAGATTCCGGCGCCGTCGGCCGCGTGGCGCTCGGTCTGGACGCCGTCGGCGAGGGCGGGGTTTGCCGCGCGGAGCTTGCTCAGAGCACTGATCTGCTTGTAGAGCGGCGCACTCGTGTCGTACGAGTCGTCGGCGGCGGTCCGGTCGGTGCCGATCTCGTCGTCGTCCAGGTAGTCCGCGACCTTCGACGCGAACATCGTCTGCCGGGCGTCCTTGTCCCCGCCGGACCCGGTGAAGCCCTGCTCGTCGCCGTAGTAGACGACCGGGTTGCCCCGGCTGAGGAACATCACCTCGTTGGCGAGCCTGTCCTTGGCGAGCAGTTCGGCGTCGGTGGCCTTCGGGTTGTCCTGTTCCAGGAAGTACCCGATCCGGCCCATGTCGTGGTTGCCGAGGAAGGTGACCTGCTCGTAGGCGTTCGCCTTGTCGGTCGTGTACTTGTAGTCGTCGCCGAAGACGCTCGACAGCTTCTGCGCGCTGCCGCCCTGGGAGGCGTAGGAGCGGGCCGCGTCCTGGAAGGGGAAGTCGAGGGTCGCGTCGAGGCGGCCCTGGGTGACGTACGGCGAGGTGACGGACGTGTCGGCGGAGTACGTCTCGCCGAACATGAAGAAGTTCTTACGGCCGTGCTGCGCCGCGTACTCGTCCAGCGCGGTCGCCCACTGGGTCCAGAACTCCATGTCGACGTTCTTGACGGTGTCGATCCGGAAGCCGTCGATGGCGAAGTCCTTCACCCACCGCTCGTAGATCTTCTCCATGCCGCTGACGACCTCGGGCCGCTCGGTCCACAGGTCGTCGAGCCCGGAGAAGTCGCCGTAGGTCGCGGACTCGCCGGCGAACGTCGAGTCGCCCCGGTTGTGGTACATCGTCGGGTCGTTGAGCCACGACGGCACCTTGCTGTCGCTGGTCACGGTCGGGGTGCGCGGGAAGGAGGCCGTGTCCACCGAAGGGAACTTCTTGCCGCCGGCCGCGTAGTCCGCGTCGTCGAACGGCTCCCCGTCCTTGGTCAGGTAGGGGAAGGCACCTTTGGAGAGGTAGTCGTACGACTTCTCCTCGTAGTCGACGACGTCGGCGGTGTGGTTGGTGATGACGTCGAAGAAGACCTTCATGCCCTTGGCGTGCGCCTCGGAGATGAGGGTCCGAAGGTCCTTGTTGGTCCCGAAGTGCGGGTCGACCTGGGTGAAGTCGGTGATCCAGTACCCGTGGTAGCCGGCCGAGGCGTTGCTCCCCGTCCCCTGCACGGGCTTGTTCTTGAAGATCGGCGCCATCCAGATGGCGGTGGTGCCGAGCCCCTTGATGTAGTCGAGCCGGTTGGTCAGGCCCTTGAGGTCGCCGCCCTGGTAGAAGCCCTTGTCGGTGGGGTCGTAGCCGGTGGAGAGACGGGAGCCGGTGAGGCCGCCCTTGTCGTTGCCGGTGTCGCCGTTGGCGAAACGGTCCGGCATGACGAAGTAGAACTGCTCGCGGGTGTCGTCGTGCCGGGCGGGCGCGGCGGCGAGCTTCGCGTCGGAGGGCGGCGCGGGCGGGGCGGCGGCGTGTGCGGCGACGGGCTGCACGAGCGCGGCGGCGAGGGCGGCGACGGCGACGGCCGCGACCCGTCTGACATGTATCACCGGTGTGAACTCCTAGCGATAGCGGCTCTCTTGGGGTCCGACCCGGCGCGACGGTATCGCTAACGAAAGGTTTACAGCAAGAGGCTTGAAACTCACAGCAAGAACTTTCACGAGGCGTATTGACGCGTTGTATCAACTGGCCCACGCTCCAGGGTTGTTGAAGCCTGTCCCTCCTGCTTCGGAGCCGCACATGACCGGACACCGACCCCCGGGTGTCTTCAGACGCACGGCCGTCGCGATCGCCGCGGGCGCCCTGGCGCTCACGGGCGTGATCGCCCTGCCGGCCACCGCCGCGCAGGCGGACACCACCGCCAAGGGCGATGTGATCGCCAACCTGTGGGAATGGAACTGGAACTCGATCGCGTCCGAGTGCACGAACGTGCTCGGTCCGGCCGGGTACGGCGCGGTGCAGGTCGCGCCGCCCTCCGAGTCCCTCAAGCAGTCCAACTACTACTGGTGGGACGTCTACCAGCCCTACTCGTACACCCTGAACAGCCGCTTCGGTACGGCGACGCAGTTCGCCGCGATGATCACCGCCTGCCACACCGCGGGCGTGAAGGTCTACACCGACGCGGTGATCAACCACACGGCCGCCCAGACCGGCACCGGCTACAACGGCACCACCCTCACCAGCAAGTACGACACCCCGGACTGGGACCCGAGCGACTACCACACCTCCGCCGACTGCCCCACCTCCGACCTGACCATCCAGGACTACTCGAACCTCACCCAGGTCCAGAACTGCGAACTGCTGGGCCTGCCCGACCTGAAGACCAGCGCGGACAACGTCCGTTCGGGCCTCGCGGCCTTCCTCAACAAGCAGATCGCGCTGGGCGTCGACGGCTTCCGCGTCGACTCGGCCAAGCACATCCCGGCCACCGACATGGCGGCCATCGTCGCCAGGCTGAACACCACGACGTCCGGCGCGGCGCCGTACGTCTTCGACGAGGTGTACCCGGGGTCGACCCCGCAGCCCAGCGACTACTACGGCTCCGGTGACGTCCTGGACTTCACCTACGCGAGCAGGATGAAGTCGGCCTTCCAGGGCAACGTCTCCGACCTGTCCTCCCTGGAGAGCAGCGGCATCCTGCCCGCCGCCAACTCGGTGTCCTTCGTGACCAACCACGACACCGAGCGCAACGGCCTGCACATGAGCTACAAGGACGGCGACAGCTACAAGCTCGCCAACCTCTTCGAGCTCGCCTACAAGTGGTCGACACCGACCATCTACTCCAGCTGGCAGTGGACCCAGAGCGACCAGGCGCCGCCGAACTCGTCCGGCTTCGTCACCGACACGAACTGCTCCAGCGGCTGGAACTGCCTCGACCGCGACACCGCCGTCGTCGGCATGGTCGCCTGGCACAACGCGACCGGCAGCGCCGCCGTCTCCGACTGGTCGACCAAGTCGTCATCCGTCATCGGCTTCGGCCGCAGCGGCGCCGGCTTCTTCGCGGTCAACAACGGCTCGTCGTCGGCCACCTACACCTTCGCGACGGGCATGGCCGACGGCACGTACTCCAACGTCATCGACGGCGGCGCCTCCACGGTCACCGTCTCCGGCGGCAGCGCGAGCATCACGATCCCCGCGAAGGACGCCGTCGCCTTCTACAACTCCTCCTACACCTGCACCGTCGGCTGCGACGACGGCGGCAGCGGTGGCGGTGGCTCCACCTCCACGGTGACCGCGACCTTCAACGAGTACGCGTCCACCACCACCGGCACCAACGTCTACGTCGTCGGCTCCATCGACGCCCTGGGCTCCTGGGACACCTCGAAGGCGATCCAGCTGTCGTCCTCCGGGTACCCGATCTGGTCGGGCGCGGTGAACGTGCCGATCAACACGTCCTTCACGTACAAATACATAAAGAAGGACAGTTCGGGCAATGTGACCTGGGAGTCCAACGCCAACAGATCCGCCTCGAGCGCGACTTCGGCGGTCTCCCTCAACAACTCCTGGAACGTGGCGAACGCCGACGCCACCGACGTGACCTTCAACGAGTACGCCACGACCGACTGGGGCACCAACGTCTACGTCGTCGGCTCCATCGCCTCCCTCGGCTCCTGGAACACGAGCGACGCGATCCCGCTGTCGTCGGAGTCGTACCCCACGTGGCGCAAGCTGGTGATCGTCCCGAAGAGCACCGCCTTCACGTACAAGTACGTGAAGAAGGACAGCTCCGGGAACGTGACGTGGGAGTCGGGCACGAACCGCTCCTACACGACGGGCACCTCCTCCGGCTACACGACGAGCGACACCTGGAAGTAAGCCCGGAAAGATTGTCTCGGCCCGGCGCGAACAAATCCGCGGGGGCGTGCATCGAATCTCGTGTACAGCAGCAGAGGACGGCACGGGGCGCACACCGCGCCCCGTGCCGCAGGACACGAGTGGAGCGCCGTCGCCGTGAACGAAGACCTGAACACCTCCAGCACCGACATCTCCGACACCTCCGACACCTCCGGCCTGGGTGCCGCCGGGTCCGCGGGCAGGCACCGCGCCCGCCGCGGGGTCAGCCGCGCCAAGCTTGCCGGAGGCGCGGCCGCCCTGGCCGCCCTGGGCCTCGTCTGGGCGGGCACCGCCAATGCCGCGACGCCGAGCACCGCCAAGGCCACGCCGACCTGCTCCGCCGCCGCCCTCAAGGCCGGCTTCGGCAAGCAGCTGGCCGGCGGCATGAACCACCAGGGTGTCGTCATCACGCTGCGCAACCTCAGCGGGAAGACCTGCGCGCTGCGCGGCTACCCCGGCCTGGGCCTGGAGAACTCCGCGCACAAGGCGATCACGACCCACACGCACTGGGGCAACACCTGGTACGCCAAGGACCCGGGCAAGAAGACCATCGTCCTCAAGGACGGCCAGAGCGCCGAGGCCGTCGTCGCCTGGACGCACGCCAACACCGGCACCTCGGGTGCGGTGCACGCCTCCTACCTGGAGATCACGCCGCCCGCCTCGACCAAGCACAAGACGCTGGGATTCCCCCAGTGGGTCGACCACGCCGACCTCTCCGTCACCGCGCTGGCCAGGCACATCGACGTCACCGACTGACCTTCCACGCCCTGGCCGGTGCGGTGGCTACGCCCCGGCCCCGCCGTCCACCTGCAAAACCGCGCCCGAGACGAAGGACGCGCGGTCGCTGAGGAGCCAGGCGGCGGCCTCGGCTATTTCTTCGGGAGCGGCCGTGCGGCGCAGGGGGGTCACGGACTTCATGTGCTCGATGACACCGGGGGTGACCTCGTCCCAGTCGCGGACCATCTCGGTGAGCGTGCCGCCGGGGGCGACGGCGTTGACGCGGATGCCCTCGGGGCCGTAGGTGACGGCGGCCGACTCGGTGAGGCTGTTGACGGCCCGCTTCAGGGCCCCGTAGACCGGCAGGACGGGGTTGGCGCGCAGGCTGCCGACGGACGAGTTGTTGACGATGGCGCCGGTGCCGGCGGTGGCCCGGATGGCGGCGACCTCCGCGGCCATGGCGAGCCAGACGCCCTTGAGGTTCACGGCGGTGATGTGGTCGAAGTCGGCCTCGGGGAGTCCGTCCACGGGGCCGGGGTGCTGGGCGATCGCGCCGTTGTTGAAGGCGAGGTCCAGGCGGCCGTACACCTCCACGGTGCGGTCGACGGCGGCGCGGACGCTCGCCGCGTCGGCCAGGTCGCAGACCACGTAGTCCGCGGTGCCACCGGCCGCGCGGACCTCCTCGGTCACCGCCTTGAGCTGGTCCTCCGTGCGGGCGGCCAGCAGCACCCGGGCGCCCTCACGGGCGAAGAGCCGGGCGGCCGCCGCGCCGATCCCGCGCCCGGCACCGCTGATGAACGCCACCTTGCCGGTCAGCAGACCGGGATTCACTGTGTTCTCCATGGCTTCGAGCCTGCGTCCGGGCGCCGAGCCCATCCAGGCACCGGCGGTACCTGGATGAGGTCCGGCGCCCGGCGCACACTGGACGCGTGGACAGGCAAGAACTCGCCGCTTTCCTGCGCAGCCGACGTGAGCGGATCTCCCCCGCCGAGGTGGGGCTGCCGCGCGGTCCGCGCCGCCGGACGCCGGGGCTGCGGCGCGAGGAGGTGGCGCAGCTGGCGTTCATCTCGACGGAGTACTACACGCGGCTCGAGCAGGCCCGGGGCCCGCGGCCGTCGCGTGAGGTGCTGGGCGGGCTGGCGCGGGCGCTGCGGCTGTCCGACGCCGAGCGCGGGCATCTGCACCATCTCGCCGGGGCGCCGCCGGGGCCGCCGCCCGGGCCCTCCCGCGAGGTCCGGCAGAGCCTGCTCGACCTGCTGCACCGGCTTCCGCAGGCCGCCGCCTTCGTGACCTCCGCGACCTTCGAGGTGCTGGCCTGGAACGATCTGGCGGCCGCCCTCATGGAGGACTTCTCCGCGCTGCCCCCGCGCGACCGCAACCTCATGCGCCGCGCGTTCCTCACCCCGCGCCCGGCGGGCAGCCGGCTGTACGGGGTGTCGGACGTGGACTCCTTCGCCCGGCTCTCGGCGAAGCGCCTGCGGGCCGCGGCGGGCCGGTACCCCGACGCGCCCGAGGTGACCGGCCTGGTGGCCGAACTCCTCGCCGGGAGCGAGGAGTTCAGGCGACTGTGGGAGTCGCACGACGTGTCCGCCGAGCCCACCCTGGTCAAGACCTTCCGGCACCCGGTGGTGGGCCCCGTCACCGTCAACTGCGACGCCCTCGACATCACCGACCGGGACCAGCAGGTCGTGATCTACACCGCGACCCCGGGCTCACGGTCCGAGGAGGCGCTGCGGCTGCTGTCGGTGATCGGGACGCAGCGGATGGACCCTCAGCAGGCGGACTTCCCGGCGTAGATCGCGAGGGCGGTGTTCGAGGCCAGGGTGGCCGTGAACTGGCCGCTCGAATTGACCGTCACCGACGTGTTCGCCTGCACGTTGCAGTACGTCCCGGCCGGCAGGGACGTCTGGTAGGTACGGGTCAGGGAGCCCGACTCGTGGTTGATGGCGACATAGCCCTTCGCGCCGCGCCCGAAGGCGATCGCGTCGGCGCCGTCGTCCCACCAGTTCGTCATCGACTCGCCGCGTACCGCGTTGCGGAAGGCGACCATGCGGATGATCTCCGGCCAGGCGTGCTGGCACTTCCAGCCGTCCTGCCAGCAGGCGTTGACGACGCCGTTGTTGGGCGGCCCGGCGTCGGCGTCCGTCCACTCGTAGCCGGAGTTGATGTCCGGGGCGCCGTAGGGGTAGGCGAGCATGAAGACGTTGGCCAGCGTGTAGTTCGCGCCGTCCTTGTAGTTCAGCGTGCTGCCGTTGCGCTCGGTGTCGTGGTTGTCGACGAAGACCCCGGCGACCGAGCTGCTCATGTACCCCCAGCCCTCGCCGTAGTTCTTCAGGTAGGCGAGGTTCTCGTCGTTGAAGACGCGCTTGAGGTCGTAGGCGTACCGGAACTCCTGGACGTCCCCGTTGCCGGTGTACTCGGTCGGCTGGACGGCCTCGCCGGCGCCGTAGATGACCTCCTGCTTCCAGTACACGGACGGGTTGGTCAGCCGGGTCTTGATGTTGGCGAGGTCCTCGGCCGGGATGTGCTTGGCCGCGTCGATCCGGAAGCCGTCGACGCCGAGGCTGAGCAGGTCGTTCATGTAACCGGCGATCGCCGACCGGACGTACTCCTCACCGGTGTCCAGGTCGGCCAGGCCGACGAGTTCGCAGTGCTGGACGTTCCAGCGGTCGGCGTAGTTGGAGACGAGCGAGGTGCAGTCGTCGAAGTCGTAGGAGGAGTACAGGCCGGGGTAGTTGTACTTCGTGTACGACGAGCCGCCGGTGCCGGTGCCGCTGCCCGCCGACATGTGGTTGACGACCGTGTCGACGACGACCTTCACACCGGCCGCGTGGCAGGTGTTCACCATGTTCTGGAAGGAGGTGCGGTCACCGAGCCTGCCCGCGATCTTGTACGACACCGGCTGGTACGACGTCCACCACTGCGAGCCCTGTATGTGCTCGGCGGGCGGGGAGACCTGGACGTATCCGTAGCCGGCCGGGCCCAGGGTGCTGGTGCACTCCTTGGCGACCGAGCCGTAGTTCCACTCGAAGAGGACGGCGGTGACGTCCTTGGTGCCGGGCGGGGAGGCCGACGCGACGGACGGGGTCATGACAACGCTACAGGCGGCCAGCGCCAGCGCGACGGAGAGGGTCCTACGTGCCATGTGGGGTTCCTTCACCATTGAAGGCTCTTGCAGAAACCTTGCTGAAATCTTGCGGTTGCGCAGATGTTAAGGGCCCGCCACCCAGTTGGGTAGCGGGCCCTGTGAAGTTGCTGCAAGAAGTTACCGCATGACGCGCCGTCAGGTTACGGTCAAGCGATGCTCAGTCGGTGATCAGGCGGTGCTCAGGCGGTCGTCCACCACGCGGTGGTGTCGGCCGGCAGCTTCGCCTCGCCGTCCGCCTCGGTCAGCTCACCGCTGGCCAGCAGCACCCTGCCGTAGGCCGGAGTCGTCACCGACTCCCCGCTCGTGTTCGCGACGCACACGAACTCCCCGCGCCGGAAGGCGAGGACACCCTCCGGGGCGCGCAGCCACTCCACCGCGTCGCCCGCACCGAGGTCGGCCTGCTCACGCCGGACGCGCAGGGCGCTGCGGTACAGCTCCAGCGTCGAACCGGCCACCCCCGTCTGCGCCTCGACACTCAGCTCGCCCCAGTTCGCGGGCTGCGGCAGCCAGCTGCCCCCGGCCCCGAAGCCGTACGACGAGCCCTCCCGCGTCCACGGGATCGGCACCCGGCAGCCGTCGCGGAAGCCGTCCTGGCCTGCGCCGCGGAAGTACGCGGGGTCCTGCCGGACCTCGTCGGGCAGGTCCACGACGTCCGGGAGGCCCAGCTCCTCGCCCTGGTAGACGTAGGCGGAGCCGGGCAGCGCGAGCATCAGGAGGGTGGCCGCCCGCGCCCTGCGCAGACCCAGCTCCCGGTCACCGGCCGTGCGGATCTGGGTCCCCAGTCCCGGCGGGTTGGCGAAGCGGGTGGCGTGCCGGGTGACGTCGTGGTTGGAGAGCACCCAGGTGGCGGGGGCGCCGACCGGGCGCATCGCCTCCAGGGTGCGGTCGATGACGGCCCGCAGCTCCTTCGCGTCCCAGTCGGTGCTCAGGTACTGGAAGTTGAAGGCCTGGTGGAGTTCGTCCGGGCGGACGTAGTTCGCGGTGCGCTCGACGGTCGGCGTCCACGCCTCGGCGACGAAGATCCGCTCACCGGCGTACTCGTCCAGCACGTGCCGCCACTGCCGGTAGACCTCGTGCACGCCGTCCTGGTCGAAGAACGGCATGACATCGTTGCCCAGCAGCTTGAGTTGGTCGGCGTCGCCGATGTCCGGCAGACCCTCCGCCTTCACCAGCCCGTGAGCGACGTCGATGCGGAAGCCGTCCACGCCCATGTCCAGCCAGAACCGCAGGATGGAGCGGAACTCGTCGCCGACGGCGGGGTGTTCCCAGTTGAAGTCGGGCTGCTCCGGGGCGAAGAGATGGAGATACCACTCGCCGTCCTCGACCCTCGTCCAGGCCGGGCCGCCGAAGATGGACTCCCAGTCGTTGGGCGGGAGTTCGCCGTTCTCACCCTTGCCCGGGCGGAAGTGGTAGCGGTCGCGCGACGGCGAGCCGGGGCCCTCGGCCAGCGCCCGCTTGAACCACTCGTGCTGGTCGGAGGAGTGGTTGGGCACGAGGTCGACGATGATCCGCAGCCCCAGCCCGTGCGCGTCCCGGATCAGCGCGTCGGCGTCCAGCAGGTTGCCGAACATGGGGTCCACGGCCCGGTAGTCGGCGACGTCGTAGCCGGCGTCGGCCTGCGGGGAGGCGTAGAACGGGCTGAGCCACACGGCGTCGACACCGAGGTCGCGCAGGTACGGGAGTCTGGCACGCACGCCCTCCAGATCACCCATCCCGTCGCCGTTGCTGTCGGCGAAGCTGCGCGGATAGACCTGGTAGATCACCGCGTCCCGCCACCAGTCGCGGCGACGGGCGACGGTGACGGTGGCGGGGGCCGGTGCGGCGGATTGCTGCTGGCTCATGGCGTCCTTGATGCGTCGTAACAGGGTCATCGGGTCAGAGGTGAATACAGCGGTGGGATGGTGACAAGGCGGCCGCGGTCACAGCGGGGTCGGATGGAGACCACGGCCGCCTACCCCGCGCGTTCGGGCACGCGGGAGTTGCAACGCCCCGAGGGGCAGCGCCCCGAAAGGGGCGCGGGGAACTGCGCGACCAGCCACGACGGCGCCGCAGACGAACGACGACCCTCGTGACTCGGCCAACGGTCAGCCCTTGGTCCCGCCGGCGGTGAGGCCGGTCACCAGGTTCTTCTGCACGAGGTAGAAGAACACGGCCACCGGTATCGCGATCAGCACCGCCGTCGCGGTCATCAGGTTGCGCTGCGCGTCGTGCTCACTGATGAAGCTCTGCAGCCCCACCGCGAACGTGTACTTGTCGTCGCTGAGCATGAACGTCGACGCGAAGGCGACCTCGCCGAAAGCCGTGAGGAAGTTGTAGAACGCGGCGACCGCGAGACCGGGCTTGGCCAGCGGCAGGATCAGCCGGGCGAACGTGCCGAAGGGCGAGAGCCCGTCGACTCGGCCGGCCTCGTCGATCTCGAAGGGGATCGTGTCGAAGTAGCCCTTGAGCAGCCAGGCCGTGTACGGCACCACCGTCGTGCAGTAGACGAGGATCAGGCCGAGGTAGCTGTCGATGAGGCCGAGCCGGGACAGGATCTGGTACATCGGCACGATCAGCACGGCGATCGGGAACATCTGGGTGACCAGCAGCAGCCACATGAACTTCCGGTAGCCGGGGAAGCGCATCCGGGAGACCGCGTAGCCGGTGGTGGAGGCGAGGATCAGGCCGATGACCGTCGTACCGCCGACGACGATCATCGTCGTCCTGAACCAGTCCCAGAAGCCGGTGTGCTGGAGGACGAACGAGTAGTTGTCCAGCGTCATCTTGTGCCAGATGCCGCTCGGGTGCAGGTAGTCGTCCTTGTCCGGGCCGAGGGACAGGAAGATCAGCCAGCCGACCGGGAAGAACGCGATCAGGCTCGCGACGGCGAGGACGCCGTGGACGGCGGCGCTGCCCAGCGGGCCGCGCTCGCCCCTGCCGCGGACTCGGCGGGTGGTCGTCACGGGGGCCTCCTCGGCGACCTGGGCGGAGGTCCGGACCGTGGTCGTACTCATGGGAACTCCTGTCTCAGATCGCGAGCTGCTGGTCGTTGCGGTTGAGCCAGCGGCGGTAGAAGGAGGTGAAGACGATCAGGATGGCCAGCAGCAGCATGCCGTAGGCGGCGGACTGGGCGAAGTCACGCGGCTGCTGTCCGAAGCCGAGGTAGTAGGCCCAGGTGACCAGGATCTGCGCGTCGGGGGCGGTGTTGCCGAACAGCAGGAAGATGACGGCGAACTGGTTGAACGTCCAGATGATGCCGAGGAGTACGACGGTGGAGCTGACGGACCTGAGCCCCGGCAGGGTGACGTACCGGAAGCGCTGCCAGGCGCTCGCGCCGTCCATCTCGGCGGCCTCGTAGAGCGTGCCGTCGATGGCCTGCAGGCCGCCGAGCAGCGAGAGCATCATGAACGGCACACCGCACCAGGTGTTGACGAGGATCGCGGCGGCCCGCTGCCAGAACGTGTCCTCCAGCCAGTCGGGTTGCGGCAGATGGAGGAAGTGCAGGGTCGCGTTGATGATGCCGCCGTCGGCGAGCATGAACCGCCAGCCGAAGACGGTGACGAAGGTCGGCACCGCCCAGGGCAGCACCAGGACCATGCGGTAGAAGGTGCGGCCGCGGAACTTCTCGTTGAGCAGCAGGGCGAGGCCGAGACCGATGGTGTAGTGCAGGGTGACGCAGAGCGCGGTCCAGACGATCGTCCAGAGGAAGTGGGACCAGAAGCGGTCGTAGGACGTCGGGCCGAACAGGATGTCCTTGTAGTTGTCCAGGCCGATGAACTTGTACGTGGCGTCGATGTGGTTGACGCCGATGGTGCGGGCGGTGTTGAGGCTGTTGGCGTCCGTCAACGTCAGGTAGAAGCCGTACACCAACGGGTAGACGACGAGCGCCCCGAGGACCACGGCCACGGGCGCGATCATCGCGTAGGCGTACCAGTACTTCTGGTAGTTGTTCTTCAGCCGCTGGCCCAGCCCGGGGCGGGGCGCGCGGTCACCGTGGCGTTTGCCGGTCGCGCGGTCGATGGCGACTGTCATGGTTCGACACCTTCTGGTCTTCCGGGGTCGGGCTGGCTGGGCACAGGCCGGTGGCCGCCGGAGCACCTCCCTGAACGAGGCACTCCGGCGGCCGGCCGGCGCTTACTTGCTGAAGTCGGGGACGAGCTTCTCGATCCCGAGTTCGGCGGTGCTCAGGCCCTTGTCCAGGGACTCCTTGCCGCCGGCGATCTTGGTCAGCTCGGTGCCGACCGGACCCCACAGGGAGGAGTACTCGGCGAGCGCCGGGCGCGGCTGGGCGGAGGAGAGGACGGCCTGGTAGCCGGCGATGCCCGGGTCGGCCTTGACCTCGGCCGTGTAGGCGTCGGAGCGGGTCGGCAGGGTGGAGTTCTTCAGGGCGATCTCCGTCTGGGACTTCGCGGAGGTCATGAAGGCGACGAACTTCTCGGCCGCGGCCTGGTGGGTCTTGTCGATGCCGGCGTAGATCGAGAGGTTGTGGCCGCCGGTCGGGGCGCCCGCCTTGCCGGTGGAGCCGGCCGGGACGGTGGCGATGCCGAGGTTGGACTTGTCGCTGAACGCGGAGCCCTTGTAGAAGTTGGTGATCTCCCAGGGGCCCTCGATGGTCATGGCGACCTTGCCGTTGACGAAGGCGTCCTGACGGTGGGCGTAGGCGTCGGCGGTGACGTCCGCCTTGTGCAGGCCCTTGCCGGAGTAGAGGTCAAGCCAGGTCTGGTAGCCCTTCTCGGCCGCCGCCGAGGTGATGGTGATCTTCTTGGCGGAGGCGTCGACCATGTCGGTGCCCTCGCCGTAGAGGAAGGGCTGGGTGTAGTACGCGGCCTCGGGGCCCCAGTAGCCGGTGGTCTTGGCCTTGTCCTGGATCTTGGCGGCGTCGGCCTTCACCTCGTCCCAGGTGGTGGGAGCCGCGGTGATGCCGGCCTTCTTGAAGAGCGCCTTGTTGTATACGAGGGCGAGGGTGTCGGTGACCAGCGGGACGCCGTAGGTCTTGCCCTCATACTGGGCCTGGGTCATCAGGCTGGACTGGAACTTGTCCTTGTCGGCGAGGGCGGCGGTGCCGTCCAGCGGCACGAAGTAGCCGGCCTTGGCGAAGGCGGGGGTCCAGCCGACCTCCGAGCGCAGCACGTCGGGGGCACCCTTGCCGGACTGGGCGGCCGTGTCGAACTTGTTCTGCGCCTGGTCGAACTGGACGTTGACGTAGTTGACCTTGATGCCCTTGTTCGCGGCCTCGAACTCCTTGACCAGGGCCTTGTACGTGGGTGCCTCATTGGTGGCGTTGGAGGTGTCCCACCAGGTGATGGTGACCGGGCCGTCCGACTTGCTGTCGCTGTCGCTCCCGCCGCACGCCGTCGCCGTGAGGGCGAGGGACGCCACCAGCGCGGAGGCCGCTATGCCACGCCGCATGAGTTCTCCTTGAGGGTGAAAGCCCGTTGTGCTGCCGACGCGCCGTTGCCGTGGCCGGGCGTCAGGGAACGTAACAGCGATGTAAGCCTTGCGAAAGACCTTGCAGAAAAAAAGTGCAAGAGACTGCGGACGTTATGCCGCCGTGACTCCCCGTCGACCGCCCCGAGACCCTTGCTGCCCTGGGCTGAGCGGGGCATGTCCCGGTTGTGCAAGACTCTGCAAGCTCTTGCCATCCGACTTCCGCACGGGAATCATCCCCTTGCGGGACCAGGAGCGCCGACCAGAACAGAGGGACCGCGATGACGATACGGCCGGTACAGTCCGGTGCCGTGACCACACGGCTTGCCGACATCGCAGCGCAGGCGGGGGTGAGCGAGGCGACGGTGAGCCGGGTCCTGAACGGGAAGCCGGGCGTCGCCGCCACCACCCGCCAGTCCGTGCTCGCCGCCCTGGACGTCCTCGGCTACGAGCGTCCGGTCCGGCTGCGGCAGCGCAGCGAGGGCCTGGTGGGCCTGATCACGCCCGAGCTGGAGAACCCGATATTCCCGGCCCTGGCGCAGGTCATCGGGCAGGCGCTGACCCGGCAGGGCTACACCCCGGTGCTCGCCACCCAGACCCCCGGCGGTTCCACGGAGGACGAGCTGACCGAGATGCTGGTGGACCGCGGGGTCGCGGGCATCATCTACGTCTCAGGGCTGCACGCGGACACCACCGCCGACATGCAGCGCTACGAGCGGCTGCGGGCGCAGGGCGTGCCGTACGTCCTCGTGGACGGCTTCTCGCCGAAGGTGCAGGCGCCGTTCATCTCGCCCGACGACCGGGCCGCGATGACGCTGGCCGTCACCCACCTCGTCTCCCTGGGCCACACCCGGATCGGGCTCGCCCTCGGCCCGAAGCGCTTCGTCCCGGTACAGCGCAAGATCGAGGGGTTCGTGCGGGCGATGCAGGACCAGTTGGGCCTCGCCGCGGAGACGATCGAGACGCAGCTCGTCCAGCACTCCCTCTACACCCTGGAGGGCGGCCAGGCGGCCACCACGGCGCTCATCGACCGCGGGTGCACGGCGATCGTGTGCGCCAGCGACATGATGGCCCTCGGCGCGATACGGGCCGTACGCCAGCGTGGCCTGGACGTCCCCCGGGACGTCTCGGTGGTCGGCTTCGACGACTCCCCGCTCATCGCCTTCACCGACCCGCCGCTCACCACCATCCGCAAGCCGGTCCCGGCGATGGGCCAGGCCGCGGTGCGCACCCTGCTGGAGGAGATCGGCGGCACCCCGGCCCCGCACAGCGAGTTCGTCTTCATGCCGGAGTTGGTGGTACGCGGTTCCACGGCGGCAGTACCTGGGAAGTAGTCGCCCCGCCGTAGAACATGCACGGTGAACCCGACCTTGGGATGATCTGCCGTAGACGTCTTTTCTGGCAGACTCTGTGCCTATGAGTGACTCGACCGTGACAGAGCCGGAAGGTCGCGCACAACAGACCCTTCCGCGGACCGTCACGGGCGAGGGCGACCAGCGGTTCCTGCACCGGCTGCGCACCCCGCGCCGGCCCAGGCTCTGGTTCGAGATCCTCCTCATCGCGGTGAGTTACTGGACCTACTCCCTGATCCGCAACGCGGTCCCGGAGCAGAAGGCGCAGGCGCTGCGCAACGCCGACTGGATCTGGCGGGCCGAGCGCCACCTGGGGATCGCCGTCGAGGAGTCGGTCAACCATGCCGTGAACTCGGTGACTTGGCTGATCGTCGGCATGAACTACTACTACGCGACCCTGCACTTCGTGGTGACGCTGGGGGTGCTGGTGTGGCTCTACCGCAGCCACCCCGGCCGCTACGCGGCGGCCCGCCTCGCCCTCTTCGCCACGACCGGTGTCGCCCTCCTCGGCTACTACCTGTTCCCGCTCGCCCCGCCCCGCCTGATGAACGACGGCGACTTCGTCGACACGGTGACGGTCCACCACACCTGGGGCTCGATGGCCTCCGGCGACCTCAAGCACATGTCCAACCAGTACGCCGCGATGCCGTCCATGCACATCGGCTGGTCCCTCTGGTGCGGCCTGACGGTCTTCGCCCTGGCCTCGGTGCCCTGGGTCCGGCTCCTCGGCCTCCTCTACCCCACGGCCACCCTCCTCGTCATCGTCGCCACGGCCAACCACTTCTGGCTGGACGCGGTGGGCGGCGCCCTCTGCCTGGCCTTCGGCTTCGCGGTGGCCCGCCTGTGGTACGGCGCCCTGCCGTACGCCCTGCCCCGGCAGCCGACGGGGGTGACCGTGCTGCGGAGCCCTGCGGGCGGCTAGGCCGGCCTCGGTCCGGGGCGAGGCCTTGCTGCGGCCGAGGCCGGCATCGGTCCGGGGCGCACGGCCGGTTCGGCACCGCCGACCACCACGGCGGTGGCTGAGCGCCGCTGCGGCGGAGAACAGAGAGCCGTCGGCTCAAGAACAACCGACGCATCAATGACAACCTCCGGCCCAGAACCACCCCGGCCCAGAACCACCCCGGCCCGGAGCAACCCCCGGCCCGGAGCACCCCCGGATCAGGGCAACTGCCGGCCCCCTTCCCCCGCCGCGACGGCGCCCAGCCACCACGGCGGTGACCGGCGGTGCCGGACCCTGCTCGGCCCGCCGGCGCCTCACTTCCCCCGGTGCACCACGTACCCTCCGGTCACCGTCAGGCGTACCGGTGCCTCTGTCAGTTCGTCCGCCGGGGAGTCGACGGGGTCCAGGGCGAACGCCGTCAGGTCGGCGCGGCAGCCCACCGCGACGCGGCCTGCGACGGCCGCCTCGCCCGCCGCTCGTGCCGCGTGGGTCGTGCAGCCCTCCAGGGCCTCCAGGCCCGTCAGGCCCGCCCGGGCCGACGCGGCGCCGCGCGGGGCGCGGGCCGTCGCCAGGACGGCGCGGACGTCGTGGTGGGCGATCGGCCAGTCCGAGCCCAGCGCGACCGTCGCACCCGCGTCCCGCAGGTCACGCAGCCGCCAGGCGTGCCCGGCGCGGGCCGAACCCAGCCTCCGGGACCATTCGTCCGTGCCGTCGGCCCGCGTGTACGCCGTGTGCGGCGGCTGCATCGACGCGGCCACCCCCAGCTCCGCGAAGCGGGGCAGCAGGTCGTCCGGGGCCGTTTCGATGTGCTCGATGCGGTGCCGGCCCGCGGCGCCCGCGCCCAGCCCCGCCACCACGTCCAGGACGTGCCGTACCGCCGCGTCCCCGATGGCGTGCGTGGCCGTCCGTACGCCGGCCCCGTGCAGGTGCCGTACGGCGGCCCCGTAGGCCTCGGGGTCCGGCCAGAACGCCGCGGTCCCCTGGCCGTGGCAGTCCGCGTGCGCCAGCCAGGCCGTGCCCCCTTCCACGGTCCCGTCCATGAAGAACTTGACCCCGTCCACCACCCAGTGCCGCCCGCCCCGCCCCTGCGCGGCCACCAGCTCCGCGAGCCCGGCCGCGTCGATCCCCGGCATGCACCAGGGCGCGAAGCGCAGCCGCAGCGGCAGGACGGTCTCCTCGGCCACCGCCCCGACCAGTTCCGCGTCCCCGGCGTCCATGACGTGCGCCCCGGTCAGCCCGGTGGCCGCCATCGCGGCGAGCAGCTCGACGAGGCGGGCCCGGCGGGCGGCGTACGAGGGCCGGGGCACCAGCCGCTCGACCAGCTGCATCGCCGCATGCTCCACGAGGTGCCCGGTGGGGCGGCCCTCGGGATCGCAGACGACCTGCGCCCGCTGGGCGAAGGCCCGCGCGCCCGTGACCCCCGCCGCCGCGAGCGCCGCGCCACTGGCGAGCGCGGAGTGGCCGTCGTAGAGCCGGAGGAAGGCGGGGGCGCCGCCGAGTACCTTCTCGACGAGCGCGCGGTCGACGGGGCGGCCCTCGAACGCGTTGTGGTCGAGGCCGAAGCCGATCACCCAGCCGTCGGTCCGTTCGGCCCCGGTCAGCGCCGCCCGCAGGCCCGCCAGGTCGCGAACGCCCGACAGGTCGGCGCCGGTCGCCATGTCCAGGCCCCACACCGGGTGGCTGTGCGCGTCCACCAGGCCGGGCACCAGGTGGGCGCCGCTCAGGTCCATGACCTCGGTGCCCGGCCCCCGCCAGTCGCGGACGTCCCGTTCCTCGCCGACGGCGGCGATCACCCCGTCACGGACGGCGACGGCGGTGGCGAACGGCCGGGCGGGGTCGAGGGTGCGGACCTCGGCGCCGGTCAGGATCAGGTCGGGGCTGGCGGTCATGTTGCGGTGAACTCCCTTGTCCGGTACGGCTGTTCGGCTACTCGACTGTTCGCCTATTCGGTCGGCTCGGCCGCGAAGTCCGCGTACACCGCGGGCCGTTCGCGGCGCAGCCACCACGCGAGACCGAGGCCCGCGACGAAGACGGCGGGCGCGATGACGATCAGCAGGGTGTTGACCGTGCTCGACGCCCCGGTGAACAGGTCGATATGGGTGATGACGAGCCCTATCGCGGTGGCGAGCAGGACGGCGGCGACGGTCGGGGCGACCACGGTGCGCAGGGTGCCCTCCTCGTGCCGTATCCGCCGGAAGTAGCAGGGCACCGCGATCGCCGCGAGCAGCTGGAGCGCGAACAGGCCGATCATTCCCGGGGTGTTGACCCACAGCAGCAGCTGGTTGTACGGGTCCGCGCCCGCCGCCCAGAAGGCGAGCACGACCGCCAGGCCGAGGACGGTCTGCGCGGCACCGGCCAGGTGCGGGGAGCGGTGGCGCGGGTGGATCGTGCCCAGCGGCCTGGGCAGGACGCCTTCCTCGGCGAGGGCGAGGACGTAGCGGTTGATCGCGTTGTGGAAGGCGAGCAGCGAGGCGATGATGCTGGTCACGATGAAGAGGTGCATCAGGTCGGCCGCCCAGCCGCCCACATAGGTGGTGATGGCGGTGAAGAAGAGCCCGCCGGGGTCCTTGGCGGCGGCCGCGATGACGTCCTGGTTCCCGAAGGCCTGGATGATGATCCACACCATGAAGGCGTAGAAGAGGCCGAGGAACGCGACGGCCACGTAGGTGGCGCGCGGGACCGTGCGGTCGGGGTCGCGGGCCTCGCGGCGGTAGATGACGGTCGACTCGAAGCCGGTGAAGGCGGCGAAGGCGAAGGCGAGGACGACCGCGGTGCCGGAGACGAAGACGTGGCCGGGTGCGAAGGAGGCGCCGGACAGCCCGTGCGCGCCGCCCTTCACCAGCACTCCGCCGGCGAGCAGCACGAGGATCCCGGTCTCGGCGACCAGCAGCACGCCGAGCAGCTTGGCGCCGAACTCGATGGAGCGGTAGCCGCCGTAGCCGATGAGGAGGAGACCGGCGAGGGCGATCGGCAGCCAGGGGACGTCGACGCCGAAGAGGGCCTTCGCGGTGTCCCGCCCGGCGCTGCCGAGCAGGCCGTAGACGCCGATCTCCATGCCGTTGTAGCCGACGAGGGCGAGCAGCGCCGCGCCGATGCCGACGGGGCGGCCGAGGCCGCGGGTGATGTACGCGTAGAAGGCGCCGCCGCTCCTGACGTGCCGGCTCATGGTGGTGAAGCCGACGGCGAAGACGGCGAGGGTGATGCCGGCGATGAGGTAGCCGGCGGGGGCGCCGATACCGCCGAGCAGGACGGCAAGGGGGGCGACGCCGGCCATCACGGTGAGCGGGGCGGCGGCGGAGATGACGAAGAAGGCGATGTCGGCGGTGCCGAGCGAGCCGGAGCGGAGCGTGGCCACGGCGGGTGGCGTGCTCTCCTCGCGAGCGGTGACGGACATGGGGAGGAGCCCTTCGAGCGCGACGGACGGGAGGGTTCCGGGCGTGCGGGATAACCGGCGCTACCGGGGCAGGAGGTGCCCCGGACCCGTAAATCTAAAGCCTTTCGGTTTTGGCAATGTAGCCTCCTCCTGGACATCCGGGAAGACCCGTTTCACACCTTCAGGGGAGAACACACAGATGGGACGGCCGCGCACCCCGCTCCTCGACCGGGAGCGGATCACCACGACCGCGCTGCAACTCGTCGACGAGCAGGGCGACTTCAGCGTCCCGAAGATCGCGAAGCGGCTCGGCACCCAGGCCGGCTCGCTGTACCACCATGTGGACGGCCGGGACGGCATCGTCGAGCTGCTGCGCGAACGGGTCGCGGCCGCGATCGACCCCGCGACCCTGGACCTGGCCCCCTGGGACACCGCGCTGGAGTCCTGGGCCCGCTCCTACCGGGCCGCGTTCGCCGCCCACCCGAGGGCGATCCCGCTCCTGATGACCTCGCCGGTGCGGGCACCCCGGGTCCTGGAGCAGTACGAGCGCGCGGTCACGGTGCTGCTGACGGCGGGCTTCGCCGCGGCGGACGTGATGCCCCTGCTGATCGCCCTGGAGAACCTGGTGCTCGGCTCGGCGCTGGACCTGGCGGCCCCGGAGACGATGTGGGAGCTGACGGACCGGACACCGACCCCGCGCCTGGCGCAGGCCCTGGCGGCGGTGGAGGACGGCAGGGCGGACCGCGCGTTCGAGGTGGGCCTGACGGGCCTCATGAACCACGCCCGGAGCCTGCTGCTCCAGCACTGAACCCCTGCTCCGGCAGACTCCGTGTCCGGCGGACTCCGTGTCCAGCACACTCGGCGTATCGCGGGCGTATCGAAAACCGCATACGCCGCCACAACCGCCCGCCACCTTCCATGGAGGCGTGAACCGAAACGCACCCTTCCTCGGCCTGGCGCTCCTCGGCGCTGCGGGCGCCCTGTTCGTCCTACGGCGGCCGCTCATGATGTCCGCCCCGAGGTGCATGGCCGGGCAGTGGCACGGCTGCTTCGACACGTTCAACGGCGTGGTGCTCATGACGCTGGTCACGCTGCCGCTGGCCGCGCTGGTGGCGTGGGCGCTGGCGTACCGCCGGCGTGCCGCCGGTGACACGTCGGCGTGGCGGACGTCGCTGGCCGAGGTGGGCATGGTGCACGGGACGGTGCCGTTCGTGTGGCTGACCATGATGCCGGGCGAGGGGGCCGGTACCGCCCCCGCCCGGGTGAGCCTCGTGCCGCTGCGGGACCTGGTCACGATGGGGGCGCTCGGGATCGTCGGCAACCTGCTGGTCTTCGCGTCGCTGGGGTTCTTCGCCCCGGTGCGGTTCGCGGCGCTGGCGTCCGCGCCGCGGATCCTGGCGCTCGGGGCGGGCTGCTCGGTCCTGGTCGAGACCGCGCAGTACGTCTTTCGCCTGGACCGGGTGTCCTCCGTGGACGACGTCCTGGTCAACGCCGTCGGCGCCCTGCTGGCCGGGCTGGCGTCGCGCCCCTGGTGGCGCCCGACGGCACAGCCGCCCTCGGACCGGCCGAGCCGCGCGCTGACGCCGACGGGCTGAGTCGGCTGCCTACGCTGGGCACACCGTGAACAGACGCCCGAACCTCAGCGCCCGACTGAAGCTCACCCTCAGCTACGCCGGATTCCTCCTCGTCGCCGGCGTCCTCCTGCTGGCCGTGATGTGGGTGTTCGTGCTGCGCTGGCTCCCGAACGAGGACGCCAGAGCCATCCAGAAGAGGTTCGGCGCCGTGATCATCATCGGGCCCAAGCGCTCCGACCTGCTGAACGGCTTCGCCCCCGCCGCGGCCACGGCACTGGCCGTCCTCCTCGTCCTCGGCCTGCTGGGCGGATGGATCCTCGCCGGCCGGATGCTCGCACCGCTCACCCGGATCGCGTACGCGGCACGGCTGGCCTCGACCGGATCGCTCTCCCACCGGATCCGCATGACGGGGCCCAGAGACGAGTTCCGTGAACTGGCCGACGCGTTCGACACCATGCTCGAACGACTCGAGTCCCACGTCGCCGAACAGCAGAGGTTCGCCGCGAACGCCTCCCACGAACTGCGCACCCCGCTGGCCGTCTCCCGCACGCTCCTCGACGCCGCCCGCAACGACCCCACGCGGGACCAGGGCGAACTCGTCGAACGCCTGCACACCGTCAACACGCGGGCGATCGACCTCACCGAGGCGCTCCTGCTGCTCAGCCGCGCCGACGGCAGGAGCTTCACCCGCGAGCCCGTCGACCTCTCCCTCGCCGCCGAGGAGGCCGCCGAGACGCTGCTCGCCGTCGCCGAGAAGCGCCGGGTCACGCTCGACGTCACCGGCGAGCCGGCCCACGCCGTCGGCTCCGCGGCACTGATCCTGCGGATGGTGACGAACCTCGTCCAGAACGCCGTCGTCCACAACCTCCCCGCCGGCGGCACCGTGACGGTCCACACCGAACGTCAGCACGACGCGAGCGTGCTGCGGGTCGAGAACACGGGCCGTCCGCTCCCGCCGGAACTGGTACCGACCCTCACCGAACCCTTCCAGCGCGGCACGGAACGCGTCCGCACCGACGAGCACGCCGGCGTCGGCCTCGGGCTGGCCATCGTGCGCAGCGTCGTCCGGGCGCACGACGGCACCCTCGACCTCGCGCCCCGCCCCGGCGGCGGTCTCCTCGTCACCGTCCGGCTTCCCGGCTCCTGCGAAGCGGCCGCCAAGCCCCGTCAGGCCCCGTAGAAGAGCTCCTCCACGACCGCCCGGGCCCTGCGCGCCGTCCGCCGGTACGCGTCGAGCATGTCCCCGGCGTGCCCGTCCCCGTACCCCAGGTACCGCCCGACCGCGGCCAGCTCCCGGCTCTCCGAGGGGAACGTGTCGGCGGCCCGGCCCCGCACCAGCATCACGGCGTTGCGCACCCGCGTGGCCAGCACCCATGCCTCGTCCAGGATCGCGGCCTCCTCGGTGCCCAGCAGCCCGGCCGCCTGTGCCGCGGCCAGCGCCTGACGGGTCCGGGTGGTGCGCAGTCCCGGCTCGGCCCAGCCGTGCCGCAGCTGCAGCAGCTGCACGGTCCACTCGACGTCGGAGAGGCCGCCCGGCCCGAGCTTGGTGTGCAGTTTCGGGTCGGCGCCGCGCGGCAGCCGCTCGGACTCCATCCGGGCCTTCAGCCGCCGGATCTCGCGCACCGCGTCCTCGCCGAGCCCCTCCGCCGGGTACCGCAGCGGGTCGACCAGTTCGATGAACCGGCGTCCCAGCTCCTCGTCCCCGGCGACCGGTTCGGCGCGCAGCAGGGCCTGCGACTCCCACACCAGCGACCAGCGGCGGTAGTACGCCTCGTAGGACTTGAGGGTGCGCACCAGCGGCCCGGACTTGCCCTCGGGGCGCAGGTCCGCGTCGATCAGCAACGGCGGGTCGGCACTGGGGACCTGGAGCAGCCGGCGCATCTCGGCGACGACCTTGTTGGCCGCGTCGGCGGCCTCCCGTTCGGCCACGCCCTCCTGCGGTTCGTGCACGAACAGGACGTCGGCGTCGGAGCCGTAGCCCAGCTCGTGGCCCCCGAAGCGGCCCATGCCGATCACGGCGAACCGGGTGGGCAGGGTGTCGCCCCAGCCGCCCCGGACCACCGCCCGCAGGGTCCCCGCGAGCGTCGCCGCCGTCAGGTCGGAGACCGCGCCGCCGACCCGGTCGACCAGGGCGCCCTGGTCGGCCTCGGCGGGCTTGGTCTCGGTGCCGTAGGAGTCCACGATGTCGGCGGCGGCCGTCCGGAACAGCTCGCGCCGGCGCACGCCGCGGGCCGCGCGCACCCCGTCCTCGGCGTTGTCGGCGCGGCCGGCGGCGGCGAGGATCTCCTGCTCCAGCTGGGCCCGGCCGCGCGGCTCCAGGCCGCCCCCGTCGCCGTCGCCGAGCAGGGCCACCGCCTCCGGGGCGCGCATCAGCAGGTCGGGGGCGAGGCGGCCGGCGGACAGCACCCGGGCGAGGTTCTCGGCGGCGGCGCCCTCGTCCCTCAACAGCCGCAGATACCAAGGGGTCTTGCCGAGCGCGTCGGAGACCTTGCGGAAGTTCAGCAGGCCCGCGTCCGGGTCGGCGGAGTCGGCGAACCAGCCCAGCAGGACGGGCAGCAGGGTGCGCTGGATGGCGGCCTTGCGGGTGACGCCGGAGGCGAGGGCCTCCAGGTGGCGCAGGGCGGCGGCGGGGTCGGCGTAGCCGAGGGCCACCAGCCGCTCCCGGGCCGCCTCGGCACTCAACCGGGCTTCGCCGGGGGCGAGTTGGGCGAAGGCGTCGAGCAGCGGGCGGTAGAAGAGCTTCTCGTGCAGGCGCCGTACGACGCCGGTGTGCTGCTTCCACTCGCGGATCAGCTCGGTCACCGGTTCGGCACGCAGGCCCAGCGAGCGGCCGAGGCGGCGCAGGTCGGCATCGTCCTCGGGGACCAGGTGGGTGCGGCGCAGCCGGTAGAGCTGGATGCGGTGCTCCATGGAGCGCAGGAAGCGGTAGGCGTCGTCGAGCTGGACGGCGTCGGCGCGGCCCACGTAGCCGCCGGCGGCGAGGGCCTGGAGGGCGTCGAGGGTGGTGCCGGAGCGCAGCGTGAGGTCGGTGCGGCCGTGCACCAGCTGGAGGAGCTGCACGGCGAACTCGACGTCCCTGAGCCCTCCGGGGCCGAGCTTCAGCTCGCGGTCGATCTCGGCGGCCGGGATGTTCTCCACCACGCGCCGGCGCATCTTCTGCACGTCGGCGACGAAGTTGTCGCGCTCGGCGGCCTTCCAGACCATGGGTTCGAGCGCGTCGACGTACTCCTGTCCGAGGTCGAGGTCGCCGGCGACCGGGCGGGCCTTGAGCAGGGCCTGGAACTCCCAGGTCTTGGCCCAGCGCTGGTAGTAGGCGAGGTGGCTGCTGAGGGTGCGGACGAGGGGGCCGTTGCGGCCCTCGGGGCGGAGGTTGGCGTCGACCGGCCAGATCGACCCCTCCACGGTGGTCTCGGAGCAGATCCGCATCATGTGCGAGGCGAGCTTGGTGGCGGACCGCAGGGCCTTGCTCTCGTCGGCCCCTCCCCCAGTGCCTGAAGGGCCTGGGGGTGCCCCCAGGGCCTCCCCGACGAAGATGACGTCGACGTCGGAGACGTAGTTCAGCTCGTGGCCGCCGCACTTGCCCATGGCGATGACCGCGAGCCGGCAGGCGGCGGCGTCCCCGGGCGCGGCGGCCTCGGCGAGGGCGAGGGCGGCGCGCAGGGTGGCGGTGGCCAGGTCGGCGAGTTCGGCGGCGGTCTGGGCGACGTCCGTCGTCCCGCACACGTCCCGGGCGGCGATGGAGAGCAGGCAGCGCCGGTAGGCGACCCGGAGGGAGACCGGGTCGACGGCCTCGGCGAGCCCGCGTTCGAACTCCGCGACGCCGGGGTGCAGGTCGCGGGGCTCGTAGGTGACCAGGGCCTCCCAGTCGCGCGGGTGCCGGGCCAGGTGGTCGGCGAGGGCGGCGGAGGCGCCGAGGACGCCCAGCAGGCGGTCCCGCAGCGGCTTGGCCGCTATCAGGGTGTCGAGCAGCTCGCGGCGGGCGGTGGGGCCGGGCTGGGCCTCCAGGAGCCGTACCAGGCCGTGCAGGGCGAGATCGGGGTCGGCGGTGGCGCCGAGCGCGTCGAGGAGCACCGGATCGTCGCGTACGGCGGCCAGCTCGGCGCTGTCCAGCAGCCGCTCGGCCGCGGAGGCGTCGGTGAAGCCGTGCCGCAGCAGTCGCGTGAAGGTGCTGCTCCTGCGCCCCGGCGTCATCCGCGGCCTCCCCTGGGATCGAGATTCGGATCAAGGTCGTCCACGCCCGAGCCTAACCGCAGACCACGGGACGAGCGCCGATGAGTTCCGGGCGGGATCGTGGTCCGTACCGGCAGGGAACTCGGGGATACACCGCCTGCCGGCCGGCAGCGCGGGCCGGCGGCGGCCCGGGAGAGGCGGAGTACGGCCCGCTCCGGCACCACCATGTCGCCGACGATCCCCGGCTTCGGCGAGGGGAGCCGTTCGGCCGGACGAAGTGGGAGTAGTTCATCCGGTCTTCACCTGTCTGGCCGAGCGCGGTGGGGGCTGGGATTATTGGCGTGTGCATGCTCAGTCCGCACCGCCACCGACCCCTCCCTTCCCCCAGCACCGGAGGTTGATGTGTCCGGCAGTTCCGCACGTTCCGCGCTACTGCGCCGCGCCCGTACGACGGTGGCGTCCGCCACCGCCCTCACCGCGGCCGCGGTCGGCCTGTGGACCGGGCTCGGCGGCACGTCCGCGCACGCCGCGAGTGCCGTACCGACCCCGGACCACGTGATCGTCGTGGTCTTCGAGAACCACGCCTACAGCCAGGTCATCGGCTCCTCCAGCGCCCCCTACATCAACTCGCTGGCGTCCGGCGGCGCCAACCTCACCCAGATGTACGCCGAGACCCACCCGAGCCAGCCGAACTACTTCGCCCTGTTCTCCGGCTCCACCCAGGGCATCACCGACGACAGCTGCTACACCGCGGGCTTCTCCTCGGCGGCGAACCTGGCCTCCGAGCAGCTCGCGGCCGGCCGCACCTGGGCCAGCTACAACGAGACCCTGCCCAGCCAGGGCTCGACCACCTGCAGCAGCGGCAACTACGCGCGCAAGCACAACCCGTGGTTCGGCTTCAGCAACGTGCCGACCTCGACCGCAAAAACGTTCGCCCAGTTCCCGACCGACTACTCCACCCTCCCCCAGCTGTCCTTCGTGACCCCCAACCTGTGCAGCGACATGCACGACTGCTCGGTGTCCACCGGCGACACCTGGCTGAAGAACAACCTGGGCGCGTACGCCACCTGGGCCAAGACCCACAACAGCCTGCTCGTCGTCACCATGGACGAGGACAACCGCCTGGCGGGCAACCGCATCCCCACGGTCCTCTACGGCCAGCCGGTCACCGCGGGCTCCACCTCGTCCACCACGTACGACCACTACGACCTGCTGCGCACCCTGGAGGACAGCCAGGGCCTGAGCGCGCACGCGGGCAACGCGGCGTCCTCGTCCGACATCACCGGGATCTGGGCGTCCTGACGTGTACGTAGCGGACAGCCGCGCGAGCACTCCGGCGACGGCGTCCGTGGAAGGTACCGCCCGGCCCGCGACGGCCGGGCGGTACCGCTCCACGATCGCCCCCACCGTCCTCGCCCTCGGCACGGTCAGCCTGGTCACGGACGTGTCCTCCGAGATGGTCACGGCGGTCCTCCCGCTGTACCTGGTGGCGGGCCTGGGCCTGTCCCCGCTCGGCTTCGGCCTCCTCGACGGCGTCTACAACGGCTTCTCGGCGGTCGTACGCCTGGCCGGCGGCCACCTGGCCGACCGGGGCGGCGGCCGGCACAAGTGGGTGGCGGGCGCGGGCTACGCGCTCTCGGCCCTCTGCAAACCCCTGCTGCTGGTGGCGCACTCGTTGACGCCCATCGGCCTGATCCTGGCGGCCGACCGCACCGGCAAGGGCCTGCGCACGGCCCCCCGCGACGCCCTGATCTCGCTCTCCTCCACCCCGGAGACCCGGGGCCGCGCCTTCGGTGTCCACCGCGCGATGGACACGGCGGGCGCCCTGCTCGGCCCCCTGGCCGCGTTCCTCATCCTCCGGGCGACGGTGGACGGCTACGACGCGGTGTTCACGGTCAGCTTCTGCGTGGCGGTGCTGGGCGTGCTGATCCTGGTCCTCTTCGTACCGGGCGGCGGCCGTGCCGGGACGACCGCCTCCACCACCGCTTCCACCACCGCCTCCACCACCGCGCGCCCCACCCTGCGCGCGGCACTCGGCCTCCTGGCCGACCGCGACCTGCGCCGCCTCACCGTCTGCGCCCTGCTCCTCGGCCTCGCGACGGTGAGCGACTCCTTCGTCTACCTGCTGCTGCAACACCGGCTCGGCGTCCCGGACCGCTGGTTCGCCCTCCTCCCCCTCGGCACGGCGGCCGCGTTCCTCCTCCTCGCCGTCCCACTGGGCCGCCTGGCCGACCGCTGGGGCCGCTGGCGCGTCTTCCTGACCGGCCACGGCGCCCTGCTGCTGGCCTACACCCTGCTGCTGACGTCCTGGCACGGCACCGCCCTCCCCTACGCGGTACTGGCCCTGCACGGCACGTTCTACGCGGCGACCGACGGTGTCCTGATGGCGGCCGCGTCGGACAGCGTCCCCGAGGCGCTGCGCTCGTCGGGTCTCGCACTGGTCCAGACGGGCCAGGCGGCGGCGCGTTTCACCTGCTCACTGGGGTTCGGGGCGGCGTGGACGCTGTGGGGCGACCGTACGGCGCTGAGCGTGTCGGCGGTGGCCCTGGCGGTGTGCGCGGTGTACGCCCTCACGCTCCGTCCCCTCCGAAAGGCCGCCGCATGACCGCCCACTCCCCCGTCCGCCTCCCCGCCCGCTCCCGCATCCTGATCCTCCTCTCGGCGCTCGCGGTCCTCACTGCCGTCGCCCTGGCCTCCGTCCTGCACGCCTCGGCCCGGGCGGAGCGCCGGGACCACACCCGGGCGGGCGGCCCGAAGGTCACCCCGGGGACGGTGACCCTGACGGCCCCCGGCCGCATGGTCTTCCGCAACATGGCCTGGGGCCCGCACCGCGACGAGCTGACCACGGTCCCCGCCGCCGCCCCCGCCGGCCCCCGCACCGCCTCCGGCGTGAAGTGCCTCCGCTTCTACGCGGCCGCCGGCACGGGCGTCTGCCTCCAGGCCGTCCACGGCCCGGTCTCGGACACCTACCGCGCCCTGATCCTGGACGCGAACCTGCACACGAAGGCCCACTACGACGTCCCGGGCATCCCGTCCCGGGCCCGGGTCTCCCCCACCGGCCACTACGCGGCCTGGACGGCGTTCGTGGGCGGCGACTCGTACGCGGGCACGAACTTCTCGACCCGCACGGCGATCGCCGACACCCGCACCGGCACCCTGATCCCGTCCCTGGAGGCGTTCCGCATCATCAGGAACAACCACCCCTACCAGTCCGCGGACGTCAACTTCTGGGGCGTGACGTTCGCGGCGGACGACAGCACCTTCTACGCGACGATGGCGACGAAGGGCTCGACCTACCTGGTCCGGGGCGGCCTCCGCACCCGCACGGTCACCACCCTCCACCCGAACGTGGAATGCCCGTCCCTCTCCCCCGACGGCACCCGCATCGCGTACAAGAAGCGCGTGAAGGGCCTCTCCAAGGACGCCCCCTGGCGGCTGTACGTCCTGGACCTCGGGACGATGCGCGAGACGCCGCTGGCCGAGACCCGGAGCGTGGACGACCAGGCGGTCTGGAAGGACGCCCGCACGATCGTGTACGCGCTGCCGGGCGACTACGGCGCCGACCTGTACTCGGTCCCGTCGGACGGCACGGGGAAGCCGCACCGCATCAGCGTCTCGGCGGTGTCACCGGCGTACGTGGGCTGACGCCGCGAATGTCGGGAATGGAGGACATGTCACCACGTGTTGGTCGTGGCAGGACGACGAGCACCGGAGCACGACGTGAGCGCTGCCAACACCACGGCCTCTGTGGCCGAGAGCCTGCGAGCATGGCGCCGTTCCGCGCCGGGACCCCTGTGGCTGGCCGGACCGCTCCTGCTGATCATCGCGATCCCGGTGGCCGACGGGTTCCTGCCCCCGGACGTCCACCTCGCCCACCTCCTCGTCGTCGCCGTGGCGGTCACCGCGGTCGGTACCGGGCCGCGCGCCACCGCGCTGATCGGGTCGCTGGCGGTCCTCGCCCTGGTCTCCGCCGGCCTGGAGCGGCAGACCCTCACCACCGAGAGCGTCCTCGTCGAACTCTCGGCCCTCGTCTCCGTCTGCGCGTTCCTCGTCCTCTTCACCCGGCTGCGGGACCGCCGCGAGCGGGAACTGGTCCGGGTGCGCTCGGTGTCCGACGCGGCACAGCGGGTCGTACTGCGGCCGTTGCCGAAGCGGGCCGGACCCGTCACGCTCGCCTCGCACTACCGCAGCGCCGAAGCGGACACGACCGTCGGCGGCGACCTGTACGCCGCCGCCCGGATCCCCGGCTCCACGCGGCTGCTCATCGGGGACGTCCGCGGCAAGGGGCTCCCCTCGATCAGCGACACGGCGATCGTGCTGGGCGCCTTCCGCGCCGCCGCGCACCGCCCGATCCCGCTGCCGGAACTGGTCGCTTACATCGAGGACGCCGTCCGGTGGGGACTCTCCGAGTTCGCGGAGCCGGACGAGGACGCCGCCGAACGCTTCGTGACCGCCGCCGTCCTGGACATCCCGGACGACGAGCCCGTGGTGCACCTGATCAGCTGCGGGCACCCGCCGCCCCTCCTGCTGCGCGGCCGCACCAGGTCGGCGCTGGCGCTGACGGTCCCCGAACCGTCGCCCCCGCTCGGCCTCGGCATCCGGCCCGCCGGCGTGTACTGCACGGAGAGCGCCGGCCGCTGCTACACACCGGCGACCTTCCCGTTCGAGTACGGCCACAGGCTGGTCCTGTACACGGACGGCGTCAGCGAGGCCCGGAACGCGGACGGCGACTTCTACCCGCTCACCGAACGCGCCACGGCCTGGGCGGACCAGGCACCCGGCCCGCTCGTCGACCGGCTCGCGGCAGACGTCCGGGCGTACACGGGCGGCCGGCCGAACGACGACCAGGCCATGATCGTCCTCCAGCGCGACCGCCCGCCGTCCTGACGAGCGGCAAAGCCCCGCCCTGCGGCTGCTTGCGACCCCCCGCGCCTACAGCACCGGCAGGTTCTTCCGCAGCTCGAACGCGGTGACCTCGCTGCGGTACTCCTCCCACTCCTGGCGCTTGTTGCGCAGGAAGAAGTCGAAGACGTGTTCACCGAGGGTGTCGGCGACCAGGTCGCTGTTCTCCATCAGGGTCAGGGCCTCGCCGAGGTTCTGCGGGAGGGGTTCGATGCCCATGGCGCGGCGCTCGGCGTTGGAGAGGGCCCAGACGTCGTCCTCGGCGCCCGGCGGGAGCTCGTAGCCCTCCTCGATGCCCTTGAGGCCGGCGGCGAGGAGGACGGCGTAGGCCAGGTACGGGTTGGCGCCGGAGTCGATGGAGCGGACCTCGACACGCGCCGAGCCCGTCTTGCCGGGCTTGTACATCGGGACGCGGACCAGGGCGCTGCGGTTGTTGTGGCCCCAGCAGATGTACGACGGGGCCTCGCCGCCGGCGCCCGCCGTGCGCTCGGAGCCGCCCCAGATGCGCTTGTAGGAGTTCACCCACTGGTTGGTGACCGCCGCGGTCTCCGCCGCGTGCTTCAGCAGGCCCGCGATGAAGGAGCGGCCCACCTTGGAGAGCTGGAACTCCGCGCCCGACTCGTAGAAGGCGTTGCGGTCGCCCTCGAAGAGGGAGAGGTGGGTGTGCATGCCGGAGCCGGGGTGCTCGGAGAAGGGCTTCGGCATGAACGTGGCCTGCACGCCCTGCTCCAGCGCCACCTGCTTCATGACCAGGCGGAACGTCATGATGTTGTCGGCCGTGGAGAGCGCGTCGGCGTAGCGCAGGTCGATCTCCTGCTGGCCGGGGGCGCCCTCGTGGTGGGAGAACTCGACCGAGATGCCCATCGACTCCAGCATGGTGATCGCCTGGCGGCGGAAGTCCATGCCGACGTTGGTCGGGGTGTGGTCGAAGTAGCCCGAGTTGTCGGCCGGGGTGGGGCGCGAGCCGTCCATCGGGCGGTCCTTCAGGAGGAAGAACTCGATCTCCGGGTGGGTGTAGAAGGTGAAGCCCAGGTCGGAGGTACGGGCCAGGGCACGCTTCAGCACGTAGCGCGGGTCGGCGAAGGACGGGGAGCCGTCCGGCATGAGGATGTCGCAGAACATGCGGGCCGTGCCGGGGGCCTCGGCGCGCCACGGGAGGACCTGGAAGGTGGACGGGTCCGGCTTGGCGATCATGTCGGACTCGTATACCCGGGCGAAGCCCTCGATGGCGGAGCCGTCGAAGCCGATGCCCTCGTCGAAGGCCTGTTCAAGCTCGGCCGGGGCCACGGCTACGGACTTGAGGAAGCCCAGCACGTCCGTGAACCACAGGCGTACGAACCGGATGTCGCGCTCCTCCAAGGTCCGGAGCACGAACTCCTGCTGCTTGTCCATCTTCCGCTTCCCCATCCTTGCTGGTCAGGCCGCCTGTCTCCCTGTCCCGCAGGAGGCGGTCGGGCACCTGAGCATCACACCACAACAGCATTTCATGCGCGTTGCGCACCTTGATCGCCCGAGCGACCTCGGCCTGAACGGCTCTCGTACGGCAGGTGTCCTGCCCTGCCGCCCATCTTGCCTGTTCGCGCCGACATCCGTAATGGCCGGTCCGGTTTCCCGGACGCCGGTCAGGTGGCGCGCACGCGGCGTGCGCGTGGCGTGCGCGTGGCGTGCACCACGGTGACGGACACCACGGGCTCTAAATTTGAATATGAGATGCAAGTTTTACTAGCGTGCGGGAGAAAGAGCTGTTCGGCCGAGCCACAAGGAGCCCCGATGCTGTCCGAGCCCTCCGCCGCCACCGTCCGCGCCACCCTGCCCGCCGTCGGCGCGGCGCTCGGCGAGATCACCGAGCGCTTCTACGCCCGCCTCTTCGCCGCCCACCCCGGACTCCTGCGCGACCTCTTCAACCGCGGCAACCAGGCCGCCGGCACCCAGCGCCAGGCCCTCGCCGGCTCCGTCGCCGCGTTCGCCACGCACCTGCTGGACCACCCGGACCGGCGACCCGACGCCCTGCTGGGCCGCATCGCCCACAAGCACGCCTCACTGGGCGTCGCACCCGAGCAGTACGGCGTCGTCCACGAGCACCTCTTCGCCGCCATCGCCGAGGTGCTCGGCGAGGCCGTCACCCCCGAGGTCGCGGCCGCCTGGGACGAGGTCTACTGGCTGATGGCGAACGCCCTCGTCGCGATCGAGAAGCGGCTGTACGAGGAGAGCGGCGGCCTGCGGGGGCTGCGGCCGTGGGAGGTCGTCGAGCGGGTCGTGGAGACCGCCGACGTGGTGACCTTCCGGGTGCGGCCGGTGGACCGCGGGGCGGCGGTGCGCGGCTTCCGGGCCGGGCAGTACGTCTCCGTGGGCGTCACCCTGCCCGACGGCGCCCGCCAGATACGCCAGTACAGCCTCTCCGGCGCGCCGGGCGAGTCGGTCCGCCAGTTCAGCGTCAAGCGCGTGTGCGGCGACGACGCGACGCCCGACGGCGAGGTCTCGAACCACCTGCACGCGCGCGTGCGCGAGGGTGACGTCCTCGAACTGTCGGAGCCGTACGGCGACCTCGTCCTGGGCGACACCGACGGCCGCCCCCTCCTGCTCGCCTCCGCCGGTATCGGCGTGACCCCGATGGTCGCGATGCTGGCCGCGCTCGCGGCCGACGGCCACCGCGCCCCGGTGACCGTCGTGCACGGCGACCGCTCCCCCGCCGACCACGCCCTGCGCGCCGACCACGAGGCGTACGCGGCGAAGCTGCCGGACGCCACCGTGCGCTTCTTCTACGAGCGGGACGCCGGCCCGGACAGCCGCACCGGCCTGGTGGACCTCGCCGGCATCGAGGTCGCGCCCGGCACGCGCGCGTACCTGTGCGGCCCGCTCCCCTTCATGCGCGCGGTCCGCGCCCAGCTGCTCGCCCAGGGCGTCCCGCCGGCCGACATCCACTACGAGGTCTTCGGGCCGGACCTGTGGATGGCAGCGGTTCGAGCCTGAGCGAGCAGGCGGACGGGATCAGCTCAGGCCGAGGTCCGACAGCGCGGTCGTCCAGTCCGTGACGATCGCGTCCTGGGCGTCGGCGAGGGTGACGGTGCCGGCGCAGACGGCCTTCTTGAGCTTGTTCTCGACGGTGTCCTTGTTGGCGGCGGTCTTGGTGCCGTACTCCGGCTCGGGCCAGAGGTTGAGCTCGCTCTTGGGGGCACCGCCGAGTTCGAGGGGGACGAAGTGGTCCTCCTCGTAGTCGGAGGTGCTGGTGTCCGTGTAGCCGTACTCGACGATCTGCTTCTTCTTCAGCGCGGTCGTGTAGGAGCTGGAGGGCCGGACGGTCGCGGTCCATCCGGAGACGCAGATGGTGGAGTCGATGGTGGACTGGGTGACGTCCGGGTTGAAGTCGCCGGGCTGGCAGCTGGGGTCGGGGAGGGGGAGGTAGTCCTGGCTGCAGCTCTGCGCGTGCGCGGTACCGGCGGCGACCGTGAGGCCGGCGGCGGCGAGGGCGAGGGAGGAGAGGGCGGTGACCAAGGAGCGGGATATTCGGGGCATGGGGGGAGGTCTCCCGGAGCGGTGCCCGGCAGGAGTTCCGGGCGGTCGTGAGCATGACAGCACCGGGATCGTCTATGCGGGTAGAGCTCTTGGCCGGTCGCGAAGATCCCTTTGTTGAATGTTTGAATACGGCGGGGCTCACGGAGGGCAAGTCATGGCCCGCGCTTGGTTGTCGGCGCCTGGCTGTCGGCGCCTGGTTGTCGGCGCTTGGTTGTCGGCAAGCCGCCGCCGCGCGGGTGCGGCGGGTGCTACACCGCCCCCGGCCCCTTGGAGATACCGAGCAGCAGAGCCCCCGTCGGTTCCGCCACGATGTCCGCCACCGTCACCGGGTCCAGGGTCGCGAAGAAGGCCTCCTGGGCCCGGCGCAGGGCGCCCCGCAGCCGGCACCCGGAGTTCAGCGGGCAGGGCGTCGCCCCCTCGCAGTCCACCACGTCGCCGTCGCCCTCGAAGGTGCGCACCAGCGTGCCCACCGAGGCGGTGCGGCCCTTCTCGGTCAGCGTGAGTCCACCGCCGCGGCCGCGCCGGGCGTCGACCAGCCCCAGGTGCTGCAGTTCGGCGACCACCTTCGCGGCGTGCGTGTACGGCACGTCCATGTCCGCCGCGACCTCACGGGTCGTAGGGCTGGACCCGTCGCCCGCGACGGCGAGCCGCATCAGGAGGCGCAGGGCCAGATCGGTGGAGCGCAACAGCCGCATACCGGCCAGCGTAGGTAATGCGCATCCGTCATTCAAATTATCGGTTTCCTGTCGGATCAGGGCATTTCCAGGTCTTTCCTGTGCCCTCCCTACGACCGGCCCCATCTCCCCCATTACGATCAGCGAGCCCCACCCTCCACGTCCCTTTCCCCCATGAAGGACACGGCCCATGGCTACCGCCAAGAAGAACAACAACGCAGCGCGCAAGGCACGCATAGAGGAGATGCGGCGTGCCGAGCAGGCGCGTGAGCGGCGCAACCGGATCCTGGTGATCGGCGCGAGCGTCGTGGTCGTCGCCGGTCTCGTGGTCGGGGGCGTGGTGCTCGTCAACTCGCAGTCGGGGAAGAGCGACAGCGCGAGCGACGCGAAGGGCGGTTCCGGGGACTCGGGGCACTTCGTCACCGGCAGCGACGGCGTGCGGACTTGGTCGGGCAAGCTCTCCCGCACCCACGTCACGGGGACCGTGAAGTACCCGATGCACCCGCCGGTCGGCGGCAACCACAACCCGGTGTGGCTCAACTGCAACGGCAACGTCTACACCAAGGCCGTGAAGGACGAGAACGCCGTGCACGCGCTCGAGCACGGCGCGGTCTGGGTGACGTACACCGACAAGGCGAAGAAGTCCGACGTGGACACGCTGGCGGCGAAGGTGAAGCAGACGCCGTACTCGCTGATGAGCCCGTACACGAACCAGACCTCGCCGATCGAGCTCTCGGCGTGGGGCCACCAGCTGAGCGTGACGAGCGCCGACGACCCGAAGGTCGCGAAGTTCTTCGAGACGTACGTGCAGGGCAAGCAGACCCCGGAGCCGGGTGCCTCCTGCACCGGCGGGACGATGTGACGTGAAGAGGCACATCGGCTGGATCGCCGGGACCGCGGCCGCGGCGCTGGTCGCGGCCGGCGCGATCACGTACGCGGTCGCCGAGGACGGCGACGGCGGTGGCGGCGGGCTGAGCGTCCCGAGCGCGGACGGGGCGGACGCGGGGTTCGCGCGGGACATGGCGGTCCACCACCAGCAGGCCGTGGAGATGTCGTACATCGTCCGCGACCGCACGAAGAACACCGAAGTGCGGCGGCTCGCCTACGACATCGCGCAGACGCAGGCCAACCAGCGGGGCATGCTGCTGGGCTGGCTGGACCTGTGGGACCTGCCGAAGGTGTCGGCGAAGCCACCGATGTCCTGGATGGGCATGGGCGACATGCCCGAGCGCGGGGACGGTTCGCTGATGCCGGGCATGGCGACCGACACCGAGCTGAAGAAGCTGGGGACCCTGAACGGCGAGCAGGCGGAGATCTTCTACCTCCAGCTGATGACGGACCACCACAAGGGCGGCATCCACATGGCCGAGGGGTGCGTGGCCAAGTGCACCGTCCCGGTGGAGAAGAGCCTCGCCCAGGGCATGGTGGACGCGCAGCAGTCCGAGCTGACGACGATGAAGCAGATGCTGAAGGAGCGGGGCGCCAAGCCGCGCGACTGAACAGCCTTACAAATGGGGGGACTTGTCGACTTAACGGCACCGCAAGCATTCATCAACAATCGCAACCGATCTGTAATGTTCTGCGTGCCGTCGAAAGCGGACCAAAAGCCCCTAATCAACGCCCACTTGGGATTTCCTTGACCAATCCCTTCCCCTGGCATGAACAGTTCACCGAAAGAGTGACGTCCACCGCGTGATCCATTCACGGGCCGTTCCGCCGCAGGCCTCCTGGTGATCACGGACGACCGACCACTCCATGCGACGAACCGCATAGCAGGGGGCAGTATGAGATCCAACCGTGCCAAGGTGCGGGCCAGCGTGAGCATGGCAGCGACACTGCCGATGATCGCCGGCGCGCTCGCGCTCGGCATACCCGCGGCGCACGCTGCGGACAGCCCGGCCCGTGACACCCTGAAGGGCACCAAGCCCACCTGGGCCACGGCCAAGGCGGACAAGGGCGCCACCTCGAACAGCGCCACGGTCAAGGCCCGGGTCTACCTGGCCGGCCAGGACGCCAAGGGCCTCGCGGCCTACGCGAAGGCGGTGTCCGACCCCAGCTCGCCGCTCTACGGCAAGTACCTCAGCGCCAAGCAGGTGCAGGCCCGCTACGGCGCCACCAAGGCCCAGGTGAAGGCCGTCAGGACCTGGCTGACCGCGGCCGGCCTGACGGTCACCGGGGTCACGCAGCACTACATCGCCGTCTCCGGTGACGTGTCCGCCGCCGAGAAGGCGTTCGGCACCCAGTTGCACAACTACGCCAAGGGCTCGAAGACCTACCGCGCCCCGGCGACGACGGCGAGCGTGCCGACCGCCGTCAGCGACGCCGTCCTGACCGTCACCGGCCTGGACAACGCGCCGCACAAGGCGACCCACGACGACACGCTGCCGCCCCCGGCCACCGTGTTCAAGAACTCCGGGCCGTTCTCCTCGTACTACGGCTCGAACACCGCGTCCACGCTGCCGGACGCGTACGGCTCGAAGATCCCGTACGCCGTCCAGGGCTACACCGGCAAGCAGCTGCGGGCCGCCTACGGCGCCGGCAAGTACACCGGCAAGCACGTGCGCGTCGCGATCACCGACGCGTTCGCCTCGCCGACCATCGCCTACGACGCCGGCACCTACGCCAAGGCGCACGGCGACGCCGCGTGGAAGACGAGCCAGCTGCACCAGGTGCTGCCCTCGAACTACACGAACACCGCCGAGGACGAGTGCGACGCCTCCGGCTGGTACGGCGAGGAGACCCTCGACGTCGAGGCCGTGCACGCGGTCGCGCCGGACGCCGACGTCACCTACGTGGGCGCCGCGTCCTGCATGGACAACGACCTGCTGGACTCCCTCAGCAAGATCGTCGACAACCACCTCGCCGACATCGTCTCCAACTCGTGGGGCGACATCGAGGGCAACGAGACCCCGGACGTCCAGGCCGCCTACGACCAGGTCTTCCAGCTGGGCGCGGTGCAGGGCATCGGCTTCTACTTCTCCTCCGGCGACAACGGCGACGAGGTCGCCAACACCGGTGTGAAGCAGGTCGACACCCCGGCCAACTCCGCCTGGGTGACCGCGGTCGGCGGTACCTCCCTCGCCGTCGGCAAGGGCGACAAGTACCTGTGGGAGACCGGCTGGGGCACCGAGAAGGCCGCGCTGGCGGCCGACGGCAAGAGCTGGACCAACTTCCCGGGCGCGTTCACCTCGGGCGCGGGCGGCGGCACCAGCAAGACGGTGACCGAGCCGTACTACCAGAAGGGCGTCGTCCCGGACTCCCTCGCGAAGGCCAACAGCGCGACCGGCAACCGCGTGGTCCCGGACATCTCCGCGATCGCCGACCCCAACACCGGTTTCAAGGTGGGCCAGACGCAGACCCAGGCGGACGGCACCGAGGCGTACAGCGAGTACCGCATCGGCGGCACCTCGCTGGCCGCGCCGGTCATCGCGGCGGTCCAGGCCCTCGCCCAGGAGGCGCGCGGCGGCAAGGCGATCGGCTTCGCCAACCCGCTGATCTACTCCAAGTACGGCTCGAAGGCCTACCACGACGTCACGGACAACCCGACCGGCTCCGGCCTGGCGGTCGCCCGTGTCGACTTCGCCAACGGCTACGACGCCACCGACGGCCTGCTGACCTCGGTCCGCAGCCTCGGCAAGGACAGCTCCCTGTCCGCGGTCAAGGGCTACGACGACGTCACCGGCGTCGGCACCCCGGCCAACGGCTACGTCGAGTCGTACAAGTCGACGAAGGCGCACCGCAAGCACTGATCCGCCGCACGGCCTGACAGAGGGGCGTGGGGTCCTGACGGACCTCACGCCCCTCTGTGCTGCGGGCAGCCGGCCATGACCTCGTGCGCCACATGAGTCACCCTCTTACCTTGATCTCATACGGATCACATGCAGGTCAGAGGGGTCTCGGACGGCGTCCCGAAAACGTGACCGGCATGAATGCGCATCCACAGCCCACAGCCCTGCGGGGGCTCGCCAAGGTTCCGGAAGCCACCGCGCTGTTCTGGGTCACCAAGCTGCTCACCACCGGCTTCGGCGAGGCGGGCGGCGACTGGTTCTCCGGCGTCTTCCGCAGCGCGGGCGGCCCGGGCGGCGCCGGCGGCGGCCCGCTCGGGCCCGGCCACGGCCCGGGTCAGTCGGGTGTCTCCGCCGACCAGCTGGTCCCGCTCGGGGTGTCCGCCGCGATCCTCGCGGTCACCCTCGTCGTCCAGTTCGCCGTCCGCCGGTACCTCCCGTGGGTCTACTGGCTCAACGTCGTGGCGGTCAGCGTCTTCGGCACCGTCGGCGCGGACGTCCTGCACCAGGCCACCGGCTGGTCCACGGCACTGACGACGGAGCTGTTCACGGCGGTACTCCTCGTCGTCTTCGCGGCCTGGTTCGGCGCCGAGCGGACCCTGTCCGTCCACAGCGTCACCACCCGTCGCCGCGAGGCCTTCTACTGGCTCGCCGTCGTCTGCACCTTCGCCCTCGGCACCGCCGCCGGCGACTGGGCCACCGACTCCCTCGGCATGGACAACCTGCAGGCCGGCTTCGCCTTCGCGGGCGTCATCCTGCTCTCCGGAGCGGTCTTCCGGATGTTCCGCACACCGGCGGTCGCGATCGGCACGTTCTGGTTCGCCTACGTCTTCACCCGCCCGGTGGGCGCGTCCTTCGCCGACTGGGCCCAGTACCGGGGGCTCGGCTGGGGCAACGCGGACACCGCGCTGATCTCCGGGGCGGCGATCGTCCTGCTGGTCGCCCGGCAGTCCGTGCGGCACGGCCGGGCGGCCTACCGTCCGTCCCGGGTGGCCCTGGAACAGGCCTGACGGAGGGAGTACGACAGCCGGGCGGGTGCGCACACCGGGATGCACCGCCCGGGCCGCACGACGGAAATCCCCGGCATCCACCGGGCGTCCGGGGATAGCCTCGGCTGTCATCGTCCGACGGGGAGGGGCTGGCGTATGCCGGGGCAGGACTGGATCGAGCGTTCGGGTGAGCTGTTCGAAGCGGCGATGTTCGGCGGGGACACGTCCGCGCTGGACCGGTCCGACGACGTGCTGGACTCGGTCGAGGCGCCGCTTTCCCTGGCTCGGGGCAAGGTACTGCACGTCCGATTCCTGAACGACCGCGAGGAGGACGGCCGGGAACTGGTGCTCTTCGAGCGCGCGGCCGAGCTGTACGCGCGTCTGGGGAACGCGTCGGGTGAGGCGGACGCGTTGTTCTGGGTCGGCTGCTGGCACCAGGTGGTCAAGGGCGACGGCGCCACCGGCAGGCCGTACTTCGAGCGGTCGTACGCGCTGGCGAAATCCGTCGACGACCGGATGACGATGTCCTATGCGATCCGCCACCTGGGCTTCGCCGACAAGGACGCGGGCCGCTTCGAGGAGGCCCGCAGGCGGCTGACCGAATCGGTGGCACTGCGCCGCGAGATCGGTTTCCGGCCCGGGGAAGCGGCCGGCCTGGTGGCGCTGGCCTACCTCGCGGCCGAGACCGGCGATCCGTCGGCGGCGATCCGCCACCTCGACGAGGCCCGGTCGGTCGCCGAGAGCTGCGGTGCCAAGGCCGTGTCGGGGTGGGTCGAGCAGGCCCGCACACACATCCGCGCCGCGTAGCGGACGGCGACCGGGAGGACCGCGATGCCCGTACTGCGCCAGGCGACCGTCTCCGACCACGGCCCGCTCGTCGGATGTGTGCAGCGGTGGTGGGGGGACTCACGCACCCCCGAGCAGGCCCGGGAGCTGTCGCTGCTGCTGCCCAGGCTGTTCCTGCAGTTCTTCGCCGGCACCAGCCTGGTCCTGGAGGAGGGCACGGAGATCCGTGCCCTCCTCATCGGCTTCCACGCCGCCGACGACGACACCGAGGCGTACATCCACTTCGTGGGAGTGGACCCGGAGTTGCGTGGGCAGGGCGTGGCCCGGCGCCTCTACGCGGCGTTCTGCCGGCGCGCCGCCGAGGAGGGCCGCACGGTGGTCCGTGCGATCACCTCGCCGGGGAACGCGGGGTCGATCGCGTTCCACCGGGCGATGGGGTTCTCCGTGGAGCGCGGGGACAGGGAGTTCGGCGGGGTGTCCGTCCACAGCGACTACGACGGTCCCGGGCAGGACCGGGTGTGCTTCCGGAAGGGGATCGCTCCCTGAGCGGTGCCGCCGGTCAGGAGCGCACCGGCTCCGCCGGCTCGGGGACGTGCGAGGCGACGACCCGCTCGTGGACGGTCGCCGGAACCGCCCGGCGCCGGTCCACCGCGTACGCCACGCTCGCCACGCCCAGGCCGAGGACGGCCAGGGCCGCGCCCGCCAGTGCCGGGGAGGTGACGCCGAAGCCCGCGGCCAGGGCCACGCCGCCGATCCAGGCGCCGCCCGCGTTGGCGAGGTTGAAGGCCGCCTGGTTGGCGGAGGAGGCGAGGGAGGGACCCGCGGCCGCGCGTTCCATGACCATCAGCTGGAGGGGCGAGCCGGTGACGAACGCCGCGATGCCCAGCAGGACGACGGCCAGGGCCGCGCTCCATTCCGCCCGCATCAGCACCGGGAAGAGGAGCAGCACCGCGACCATCGACACCAGGCCGCCGAACAGCGTGCCGCGCATCGCGTGGTCGGCGAGGCGGCCGCCGACCAGGTTGCCGATGGTGGCGCCGACGCCGAAGAGGGCGAGGAGCAGCGTGACGTTCGCGTCGGCGTAACCGGCGGCGTCCGTCAGCATCGGCGTGATGTAGCTGTACGCGGAGAAGAGCGCGCCGAAGCCGACGACCGTCGTGGCGAGGGCCAGCCAGACGGGGAGGGAGCGCAGGGCGGAGAGTTCGCCGCGCAGGCCGGTCGTCGGGGCCGGGACGTGGGCGGGGTGGATGAGGAGGAACACGGCGGCCATCGCGGCGACGCCGATGAGGCTCACGCCCAGGAAGGTCGCCCGCCAGCCGAGGTGCTGGCCCACGAGGGTGGCGACCGGGACGCCCGCGATGTTGGCGACGGTCAGGCCCATGAACATCAGGGAGACGGAGCGGGCCTTGCGCTCCGGTGCCACCAGGTTGGTGGCGACGACCGCGCCGACGCCGAAGAAGGCGCCGTGCGGGAGGCCGCTGAGGAAGCGGGCGGCCAGGAGGGAGTCGTAGCCGGGGGCCAGGGCCGAGAGCGCGTTGCCGGCCACGAACAGGCCCATCAGGGAGATGAGGACCGTGCGGCGGGGCAGGCGCGCGGTGAGCGCGGCAAGCAGCGGGGCGCCGATGACGACGCCCAGCGCGTACGCCGAGACCAGGTGGCCGGCGGCGGGGATCGAGATGTGCAGGTCGCCGGCGACGTCGGGCAGCAGGCCCATCATGACGAATTCGGTGGTGCCGAGACCAAAAGCGCCGACGGCCAGGGCGAGCAGGGCCAGGGGCATGACGGGCTTTGCCTTTCGGGGAGCAGGGTTCCGTGCGTTCTAAGTTCAGCTACGGAACAAAGTGTCCCAGGCCCAGTATTCCGCCAGGTTACGGCGCGGTGTCCGATTGTCCTGACAAGGGCATCGACATCGTGCCGGCACCGCGCTGACCAGCGCCTTCTACGAACCCGATGTGGTCAGGTTCACACGCGCGGCGATCGGGAGGTGGTCGCTGCCGGTCCTCGGCAGGGTCCAGGAGCTCTCCGGCTCCACGCCCTTGACCATGATCTGGTCGATGCGGGCCATCGGGAACGAGGCCGGCCAGCTGAACCCGAACCCGCTGCCCGCCGCGCCCTGCGTGGAGCGCATCTGCGAGGTGACGGCGTTCAGGGAGCGGTCGTTCATCGTGCCGTTGAGGTCGCCGAGGAGGATCACCCGCGGCAGGCTCTCGCCGGCGATGGCCTCGCCCAGCGCGTCCGCGCTCTTGTCGCGCTGCCGGGCGGTGAACCCGGCGTTCATCTTGACGCGCACGGAGGGCAGATGGGCGACGTAGACGGCGAGGGGGCCGTGCGGGGTGGCGACCGTGGCCCGCATCGCGCGGGTCCAGCCCAGCTTGATGTCGACCGCCTTCACGCCGGTGAGGCGGTACTTGCTCCACAGCCCGACGGTGCCCTCGACCGCGTGGTACTTGTACGTCGCCGCCAGCGCCTTCTCGTACGTCGGCACGGCCGTCGCCGTCAGCTCCTCCAGGGCCAGCACATCGGCGCCGGAGGCGGCGAGCCGGGCGGCGGTGCCGGTCGGGTCGGGGTTGTCGGCGTTGACGTTGTGGGTGGCGACCATGAAGTCGCCGCCGGTGCCCTGCTTGTCGGTGAGCAGTCCGCCGAACAGGTTCAGCCAGACGATCGCCGGGAGCAGTACCGCGATCAGCGCCGTCGCCGACCTGCGCAGGACGCCGATCACCAGCAGGACCGGGATCAGCAGGCCCAGCCAGGGCAGGAAGGTCTCGGTGAGACTGCCGAGGTTGCCGACGGCGTTGGGGATGCGGGAGTGCAGCAGCATCACACCGGCCAGGAGCAGCGCCACCACGGCGGTGACGATGCCCCGGCGCCAGATCCGCGGATCGTCGCGCCAGCCGGACAGCAAGCGGTTCACCAGGCGCCGGAACCGGTCTCCCCGACGCTCGGGTCCCGAGCCGCCGTTGTCCGTCTCCGTCATGTACGCCTGCTGCGCCATACCGTCTGCCTCACAACCTGCCGTGCACACCGTCGTCCCCCGGTTACGACCCTAGGGGATGATCGGCTCCTCTCCCGCCGTCACATGACGGCCGTACGGAAGACGAGGACGAACAAGGCGAGGGAAGGGGTTCCGGTTACCGCCGGGTCCGCCGGGACTGTGACGAAACGCGAACACTCGGGTCATGTCCGCGGCGGCCGCGCGACCCTGACTACGGCTCCGGTGTGCCGACCGGTTTACGGCTCCGGTGTGCCGACCGGTCCCAGACCCGCCAGCACGGTGTCGACCATCTGTTCGGCCAGCCCCTCGGGGAGTTCCGCCTCCGGGCGCAGTATGGCCCTGAGCAGCATCGGGCCGGTGAACATGTCGTTGGCCAGCTCGATGTCGACGTCGGCGCGGAGTTCGCCGTTCCGCTGGCCCCGGCGCAGTACTTCCTTGCCGAGTTCGCGCCGGGGGTTGACGACGTTGGTGTGATAGGCGTTCCAGATGCGGGGGCTGCTCTTCATCTGGGCGTAGACGTTGTGCAGGATGGCCGACGAACGGTTCATCAGGCCGCGCTGCCGCAGCGACTCCAGCAGCACGACGAGGTCGTCGCGCATGGAGGTGCCGGGGAGTTCGGGGTCGGGGGGCTCGGCGGCGCGCATGACGTCGACGAAGAGCTCCTCCTTGCCGTTCCAGCGGCGGTAGATGGTGGCCTTGCCGACGCCGGCGGTCCGGGCGATCCGCTCGATGGAGAGCTCGGCGAGCGGAACGCCGTCCTCCAGGAGCTTCATCACGCCCTCCAGGATGGCGTTCTCCACCGCCTCGCTGCGCGGGCGGCCCCGGGCCGGGGCAATGGACCGCGGTCCGCTGTCGGCAAGCGTCACGTCATACCGTCCTCTCACTGGCTGCGGGAATTCTCCCGCAGCCGAAGCCTCCCCCCGTGGTCACCCACGTGCTTTCCCCCGTGACTCCTGCCCGTGGTACCGGTCCGTTCAGTCCTTCACGCAGTCCTTCACGCAGTCCTTCACGCAGTCCTTCACCCGGTTCTTCATCACCCGGTCCTTCACTCCGCGGCTACGACCAACTCCTGCTCCCGGTCGCCCTGCTGACCGGCCGGCGGCTTGCCCGGCAGGAAGAGGGCCACGACCACGGCGCCGATCAGCGCGACGCCCGCGCCGCACAGGGCGGTGGCGTGCATGGCGTGCAGGAAGGCGTCGTTGGCGGGGGTGACCAGGGCCTTGCCCTGCGCCCCGAGCTTCGAGGCGACGCCGAGGGTGGCCTCGATGGACTCGCCGGCGGTCTCGCGCAGCCCGGGCGGCAGCGCGCCGAGCTTGCCCTCGATGCCGTTGCGGTACGACGTCGACAGCACCGAGCCGAGGACGGCGATGCCGAGGGCGCCGCCGACCTGGCGGAAGGTGTTGCTGAGCGCGGAGGCGGAACCGGCCTTCTCGCGGGGCAGGGCCTGCATGATCACGACCGAGGTCGGCGTCATGATGTGCGCCATGCCGGTGCCCATCAGGAAGAAGACGATCTCCAGGATCCAGATCGGCGTGTCGGCCTCGAAGGTGGCGAAGGCGCCCAGGGTGACGGCGATCAGCACCAGACCGCCCGCGGTGGTGGCCTTGTTGCCGATCCGGTCCACGACCAGCCGGGCCCGCGGTGCGAAGATCATCTGCGCGGCGGCCAGCGGGAGCAGCAGCAGACCGGACTGCAGGGGCGAGTAGCCGCGCACGCTCTGGGTGTAGAAGACGGAGAAGAAGGTCACGCCCATCAGCGCGAAGAAGACCAGCGCGATGGCGGCCATGGCGGCCGAGAAGACCTTGTTCTTGAAGTAGGTGACGTCCAGGGACGGGTGGTCGCTGCGCGCCTCGAAGATCACGAAGCCGGCGAGCACCGCGACGCCCGCGAAGATGGTCACCAGCACCTTGGTGTCGGTGAAGTCGGCGAGTTCGCCGCCCTTGATGATGCCGTAGACCAGCAGGACGAGACCGACGACGGACAGGACCACGCCGACGGGGTCGAGACGGCCCGGGCGCGGGTCGCGCGAGTCGGGCACCAGCCAGAACATCAGGGCGAGCGCGATGATCACGATCGGCACGTTGATGAGGAAGACCGAGCCCCACCAGAAGTGGTCGAGCAGCACACCGCCGGTGATCGGGCCGATGGCGATGGCGAGGCCGACGCCGCCGGCCCAGATGCCGATCGCCTTCGGCTGCTCCTGACGCTCGAAGACGTTCATCAGGACGGCGAGGGTGGCGGGCATCACGAAGGCGGCGCCGAGGGCCATCAGGGCGCGGAAGGCGATCAGCGAGTCCGCGGAGCCGGACTCGGCGGCCAGGGCCGAGCCGATGCCGAACACCACGAGGCCGCCGATCAGCACCTTCTTGCGGCCGAGGCGGTCACCGACGAGGCCGGCGGTGAAGAGCAGGCCGGCGAAGACCAGGGTGTAGGCGTTGATCGCCCACTCCAGCTGACTCTGGGTGGCGCCGAGGCCGACCGGAGCCGGGGTGGAGATGGTCTTGACGGCGACGTTCAGGATCGAGTTGTCGAGCACCACGATCAGCAGGCTGAGCATGAGCACGCCGAGGATCGCCCAGCGGCGCCGGTGCACCGCCTCGGGTATGCGGGGGCCGGGTGGAGCGTGATCGGCAGGAGTTGTCATGCCTACGAGCCTAAGGGCATTTCAATACGGCACCGTCTCGTATCTGAATACCTTTACCCGGGCTTTATGAAACGCGACAGGGTGGGGCGGGGTGGGTGGTGACCGATGGATCACACGGGGGTGCTCTGGCCGAGGGCGGCACGAAGTGCCACCATGGAAGCGATCCGGGGACACCGTCAGGGTGCCTCGAGATGACTTGAAGGAGCCGTGTCATGACGCAGCTTTCGGCTGCCCGGACTGTGCAGAACAGCCCCTCCGACGGCAGCAAGGCGCTGTACGGGGGTAAGGGCACGCGACGCATCACGGTCCGGGACATCGCCCTCGCCAAGGAACGCGGCGAGAAGTGGCCCATGCTCACCGCCTACGACGCGATGACCGCGTCCGTCTTCGACGAGGCCGGCATCCCCGTACTCCTGGTCGGTGACTCGGCCGGCAACTGTCACCTCGGCTACGAGTCGACGGTGCCCGTCACCCTGGACGAGATGACGATGCTGTCGGCGGCCGTGGTCCGCGGCACCCAGCGCGCCCTCATCGTCGGCGACCTCCCCTTCGGCTCCTACCAGGAGGGCCCGGTGCAGGCGCTGCGCTCGGCGACCCGGCTGGTGAAGGAGGCGGGCGTGGGCGCGGTCAAGCTGGAGGGCGGCGAGCGGTCGTACGAGCAGATCCGGCTCCTCGTCGAGTCCGGCATCCCGGTGATGGCGCACATCGGCCTGACCCCGCAGTCCGTCAACGCGATGGGCTACCGCGTGCAGGGCCGCGGCGAGGAGGCGGCCCAGCAGCTGCTGCGCGACGCCAAGTCGGTCCAGGACGCGGGCGCGTTCGCGGTCGTGCTCGAACTGGTCCCGGCCGAGCTCGCGGCCGAGGTGACCCGGGTGCTGCACATCCCGACGGTCGGCATCGGCGCCGGTCCCGAGACCGACGCACAGGTGCTGGTCTGGACGGACATGCTCGGCCTGACCTCGGGCCGGGTCCCGAAGTTCGTGAAGAAGTACGCCGACCTGCGCGAGGTCATGGGCAACGCGGCCCGGGCCTACGCCGAGGACGTCGTCGGCGGAACGTTCCCGCTGGAGGAGCACTCCGTCCACTGAGCGCTCCGCTGGAAGTGCCGCGATGGGCCGTCGGTCGTCCGACGGCTTCGTCGTGGCTGGTCGCGCAGTTCCCCGCGCCCCTTGGGGCGCGGCTGAACGTCCGGCCTGCTGAGAGCCACTGCGGAAACACCGAGGCCGGCCCGCCGATCTTCCCCCGTCGGCGGGCCGGCTGCCGTCTGCGGTCAGAGCGGCGCGGGGCGACTCCAGCGGATCTCGCCGTCGTGCCAGATGTCGGTGGGCGTGAGCCCGGCAGCCCTGGCGACGGCGGCGGAGGCCCGGTGGTCCGGGTGGATGTGGGCGATGACCGTGTGGGCCGGCTGCCGCCGCAGCCGGTCGACGAGGGCGCGGGCCGCCTCCGTGGCGATGCCCCTGCCCTGCCACGGGGTTCCCACCACCCAGGCGATTTCCGCGACGGAGCCGGTGACCGTCGCCTGGACGTACCCCGTCAGGCAGGATTCCGCACGGAGCCGGATCACCCAGTTCAGCCAGGAGACGGCCGGGTCGCCGGGGCCCGCGGCGATGCGCCGGTAGCGCGAGCGCAGGGTCTCGGGGGTGTCCGGTGCGCCGCCGGTGAAGGTGTGCAGGGCCGGGTCGGACAGCACCGCGGCCATCTCCTCGGCGTGCTCGACGCGCAGCGGCAGCAGGTCCAGCCGGCGGGTGGTGACGGCTTCGGCCGCGAGTGGGGTCACGCCCGGCACGGTACGCCCTCGCACGCCGAGCCGTCGGCGAGCCCGACGGCGAGCCCGACGGCGAGCCCGTCGGAGGGCCCGCGGCAGGTCTGTCGGCAGGTCCCGTCGGAGGGCCCCGCCGGCAGGACCGTCGGAGGGTCCGTCGGAGGGGCCGTCGGAGGGGCCGTCGGAGGGGCCGTCGGAGGGGCCGTCGGAGGGGCCGTCGGAGGGGCCGTCGGCAGGTTGCCTCGGCGAGCCGTCGGTGGGCTGTCGGTGGACTGCCGGCCGGTGTCGGTGGGCTGTCGGTGGTTTGTCGGTGGGGCCTGGCACGGTTCTTCCCATGACGCGAATCGACAACAACGCCGTGTCCGTACGGGGGCTGGTGAAGCACTACGGCGACACCAAGGCACTCGACGGAGTTGATCTGGACGTCCGCCAGGGCACCGTGATGGGTGTGCTCGGACCGAACGGGGCCGGCAAGACCACCCTGGTGCGGATCCTGTCCACGCTGCTGAAGCCCGACGCGGGAGAGGCGACCGTCGCCGGGTACGACGTGCTGCGCCAGCCCCGCCAGCTGCGCCGGGTGATCGGGCTGACCGGTCAGTACGCCTCCGTGGACGAGAAGCTGCCGGGCTGGGAGAACCTGTACATGATCGGGCGGCTGCTCGACCTGCCCCGCAAGGACGCCCGGGCCCGCGCCGACGAACTGCTGGAGCGGTTCTCGCTCACCGATGCCGCGAAGCGGCCGGCGAGCACCTACTCCGGCGGCATGCGGCGCCGGCTCGACCTGGCCGCCTCGATGATCGGGCGCCCCCAGGTGCTGTTCCTGGACGAGCCGACCACCGGTCTCGACCCGCGCACCCGCAACGAGGTGTGGGACGAGGTCAAGGCCATGGTCGGCGAGGGGGTGACCGTGCTGCTGACCACCCAGTACATGGAGGAGGCCGAGCAGCTCGCCTCCGAGCTGACCGTCGTGGACCGCGGGAAGGTCATCGCGAACGGCAGGGTGGAGGAGCTGAAGGCGAAGGTCGGCGGGCGGACGCTGCGGGTGCGGCCCGTCGACCCGCTGCAGGCGCGGCCGCTCGCCGCCATGATCGACGAGCTCGGGATCACCGGGCTCGCCGGCACCACCGTGGACGGTGAGAGCGGCACGCTCCTGGTGCCGATCCTCAGCGACGAGCAGCTGACCGCCGTGGTCGGCGCCGTCACCGCACGCGGTATCACCATCAGCTCCATCACCACCGAACTCCCCAGCCTGGACGAGGTGTTCCTGTCCCTCACCGGCCACCGCGCCGGTGCCCCGCAGGACGCCAAGACCGCCGACGACCGTCAGGAGGTCGCCGTATGAGCGCCGCCACCGCCACCCCGGCCACCGTCACCCCGGCCGCCGACGCCCGGATCACGCTGCGCGGGCACCTGCGGCACACCGGAGCCCTGATCCGCCGCAACCTGCTGTGGATCCGGCAGGACCCGGAGTCGATGTTCGACGCGCTGCTGATGCCGATCGTCTTCACGCTGCTGTTCGTGTACGTCTTCGGCGGCTCGATCGGGCAGGCGCTCGGCGGCGGTCAGGACGGCTACGTCCAGTACGTCATCCCGGGCATGATCGCGATGATGAGCATGACGCTCTCGCAGGGCGTCGGCACCGGGTTCAGCCAGGACTTCAACTCCGGTGTGATGGACCGGTTCCGGTCGCTGCCGATCGGGCGCGGCTCGGTGCTGTTCGCGAAGATCTCGGTGGAACTGGTGCGGATGCTGTTCGCGACCGCCGTGCTGATGGTCGTCGCCGTGCTCGTCGGGTTCCACATCAACAACTGGGCCGGGCTGTTCGCCGCCGTGGGCCTGTCCGCGGTGTTCGCCTCCTCGATCATGTGGGTGTTCCTCACCCTGGGCGTGATCCTGAAGAACGCCCAGTCCGTGCAGGCCATGGGGTTCCTGGTGCTGTTCCCGCTGCAGTTCGGCTCGTCGATCTTCGCGCCGACGAAGTCGATGCCGGGCTGGCTGCAGGCCTTCACCGACTACAACCCGCTGTCCACGCTCGCCGACGCGGCGCGCGGACTGATGGTCGGCGGCCCGGTCGCCCACGACCTGTGGATCACGCTCGGCTGGTCGGTGGGGATCACAGCGATCGCCGCACCGTACGCGATCCACAAGTTCCGTACGAAGAGCTGAGGCTCGCCGAAGGACCTCAGATCAGGGCGGTGGCCTCCACGCGGGAGAGGCCACCGCCCTCGGCGTACGCCGACTCGTAGGCCGAGTCGTCGGCGAGTACGGCCCGGACCCGGGCCTCCGACCGGTCCCGTGCCATGCGCTCCAGGCCGACCTGGAGGTGGCCGGGCGGCAGCAGGGCGTCGGCGGCGCCGAGGCAGCGGGCGGCGTCCGCGGCGCGCACGCCCCCGTCGAGGCCGGCCAGGGCGACCGCGGCGACGGTCAGGCAGACGGACGGCAGATGCGGGGTGATGGCCTCGCTCAGCGGGTCGGCGGCGAGCCGCAGCGCGTTCCGCAGCTTGTCCAGGGCCTCCGCGTGGCGGCCGTCGAGGGCGTCCACCCAGGCCTCCTGGGTGAGGATCAGGGCGTCGAAGACGACGAAGTGGGAGATCTTGAACTCGCTGCGCAGCAGCCGGACCTGCTCGCGGGCCTCCGGGATGCGGCCGCTCATCAGGAGCCAGGTGGTGAGGAAGAGCCGGGCGGCGGGCATCGCCTCGTTGCTCAGGCTCTCGTTGTCGGCGATGACCTGGCGCAGCAGCCGTTCCCCGCGCTCGGTGTCGCCCGACTCGATGAGCACGCTGCCCAGGCGGGCGTTGAGCACGGCGACCTGGGAGCGGGCGCCGAGCCTGCCGACCCGTTCGATGGCGGCCTCGTAGTCGACGGCCGCGGCCAGGTAGTCGCCCTTGCGCTCCCGGGACTCGGCGCGCCCGGAGAAGGCCTCGGCGGTGCCCCAGTCGTCCCCGAGGCGCCGGAAGATCTCCAGTGCCTCGTCGGCGTCCCGGGTGGCGTCGCCGGCCCAGGCGGCCCGGTTGGCGAGCAGGTTGGCGCGCATGGCGAGGCTGCCGGCCAGCTCCCACTCGTAGCCGGGCGTCTCGCGGCAGGTGCGCACGCCGGCGTCGAGGATCTCGCGCAGCCGGTCCATGCCGCCGGTCAGCATCACGGCGAAGAACCAGAACATGCCCGGTGCCCGACAGGTCTGCGGCATGCCGGGTTCGTAGACCTCGGTGACCGTGCGCAGCTTGGCCTGGGCCTCCGGCGTCTGCCAGACGTCCAGTTCGGTGTCCATACAGGCCAGGTGGGCCAGGTGCACGCCGCGCCGGGCCTCGGCGAGGAGTTCTCCGGCGTACGGCGGCGGGGTGTCGGTGCAGCGCTGCCAGACCGGTTCGGCCCGGCGCAGCGGCTGGGCGAACGGGTCGGGGCCGAGGGCGATGGCGTCGGCGCACCAGGTGCGGGTCTCGATGCGCTGGTCGTGCATCTGCCAGTACCAGAACAGGGAGTGCAGCAGGCAGAGCGCCTCGCCCTCGTCCCGTACGGCGATGGCGTGCCGCAGCGCGGTGCGCAGGTTCTCGTACTCCAGCTGGAGCCGTGCGATGGCGGCCCGCTGGCCGGGGCCGCGGAGCGACGGCTCGTTGGTGCGGGCGAGTTCGCGGTAGTACGTCAGATGGGCGCGCTCGGCGGCGGCGCGTTCGCCGCTCTCGTCGAGGCGCTGGGCGGCGTACTCGGCGACGGTCTCCAGGAGCCGGTAGCGCATCCCCTCCGCACCCGAAGGGGCGGCCACGACCAGGGACTTGTCGACCAGTGAGCCGAGTGCGTCGAGGGCGGCGGGGCCGCAGACGGCCTCGGCGGCGGCCAGGTCGCAGCCGCCCGCGAAGAGGGAGAGGCGGCCGAGGACGTCGCGTTCGTCGGCGTCGAGCAGGTCCCAGGACCAGTCGACGACCGCGCGCAGGGTCTGCTGGCGGGGCAGCACGGTGCGGCTGCCGGAGGTGAGGAGGCGGAAGCGGTCGTCGAGCCGGTCGGCTATCTGGCGCGGGGTCAGCATGCGCAGCCGGGCGGCGGCCAGTTCGATGGCGAGGGGCAGTCCGTCCAGGCGGCGGCAGATCTCGGCGCACGCGGCCGCGGTCTCGTCGTCGGCGCCGACCGTGAAGCCGGGGCGGGCCGCGGCGCCCCGGTCGGCGAGCAGCCGGAGCGCGACCGGCTCGGGCAGCGGCTCCACCGGGCGCAGCAACTCCCCCGGTACGCCGAGGGGTTCGCGGCTGGTGGCGAGGATCGTCAGGTCCGGGCAGCGCTCCAGGAGCCGGGCCGCCAGGTCGGCCGCCGCGTCGACGACGTGTTCGCAGTTGTCGAGGACGAGCACCATCCGGCGCCGGGCGCAGTGCTCGACGAGCCGCTCGACCGGGTCGTCGTGCCGGTCGGCGGCGGCCCGCATGGTCTCGGCGCCGCCGCCGTAGAGCACGGCCTGGCGGGCGCCGAGCGCGCTGAGCACGGCCTCGGGGACGTCGGCCGGGTCGTCGACGGGGGCCAGCTCGGCCAGCCAGACGCCGTCCCGGGCGGCGTACCGCACGGTCTCGGCGGCCTCCTGCGACAGCCGGGTCTTGCCGGCCCCGCCGGGTCCGAGCAGGGTGACCAGCCGGGCGGCGGCCAGGTCGCCCCGGATGGTCTCGATGTCGGCCTCGCGCCCGACGAAGGAGGTGAGCCGGGCGCGCAGGTTGCCGGGCCGGGACGGCTCGTCCGCCGTGGGTGCCGGGGCGAGGAGCTCGGCGTGCAGGGCGCGCAGTTCGGGTCCGGGGTCGGAGCCGAGGCGGTCGGCGAGGAGGTGCCGTACGTCGTCGTAGGCGGCCAGCGCCTCGGCGGTGCGGCCGGTGCTGTGCAGGGCGCGCAGGCGCAGGGTCTGGAGGGGTTCGTCGAGGGGGTGGGCGTCGCACAGGGCGGTGAGCTCGGGCAGGGACTGCTCGGCCTGGCCGAGGGCGAGGGCGGCGGTGTGCCGGGCGCGCAGGGCGTCCAGGCGGCGGACGTCGACGCGGGCCGCCTCGGCGGTGCGGTCGGGCAGGTCGGCGAGGGCCGGGCCGTGCCACAGGGCGAGGGCGTCGTCGAGGACGGTGGCCGCCTTGGCGGGGTCGCCGTCGGCGAGGGCGCGCAGGCCCTCGCCGGTGAGCCGCTCGAAGCGGTGCAGGTCGACGTCGTCGGGGGCGGCGGCGAGCCGGTAGCCGCCGTCGGTGGACTCGATCGCGTCCGCGCCGATCGCCCTGCGCAGCCGGCCGACCAGGGCCTGGAGGGCGCCGGTGGCGTCGGCGGGCGGTTCGTCGCCCCACACCTCGTCGACGAGCAGCCCGGCGGGCACCCCGCGCCCGGCCCGCAGCGCGAGCACGGTCAGCAGGGCACGCAGCCGAGAACCGCCCACGGGGACGGCCGTGCCGTCGGGGCGGAGTACCTGGGTGGTGCCGAGGATCGCGTAGCGCACGGGGTCCATTGTCCCTGGGGACGCCGGGACACCGCCTGTGGGTTTCAGATGCGGACGAACTCGGAGGAGTCCAGGGTGAGGGTCTGGTCGGCGACGGGAATGGAGATCTGGTCGCCGAACACACCGGACTCCTCGTGCTGGTACTCGCCGTCTTCGGGGCGGGTCAGCAGGGTCCACCGAGCGGAGAGCACATCGACGATCAGATAGGCCGGGATACCGCGCAGGGCATAGTGGCTCGGCTTCGTGTTGTAGTCGCGGTTCTTGCTCTCGGGTGAAACGACCTCGACCACGAAGGGCAACAGTTCTTCGCTGATGTCGCTCTTGTCCGTCTGGACCAGGTCGAGCGGGATCGCCGTGGCATCCGGCTCGGGCTTGTAGCCCTCCCGGGGCGGAACGACAGAGAATTCACTCGTCGCGACCCAGCCCGGCAACCGCTGGTCGATCTGGTTCTCGATGCGCCGCTGCGTCGCCCTGTGCGCAAAGGTGACTGGTACCACAGTGAGCCCGTTCTCCGTCAGCCGGAGGCGCGCGCTGCGCGGGACGTCGATCCGGTCCTGGACCAGTTCGACCCATCCCTCTGCGATCGTCATGAGCACCTCCTCGTTCGACTCGCTATCAGCGTAACGAGTAACAGGAACCTCCGGCCGCCCGCAGGACGTTCTTCACCTGTCACCTGTACGGTCTACCCCGCACGCCACCTCCACCGACGCGCCCCGGGAGTCCCGCGCCATGACCGCCACCACCACCCGCCCCAGTGACCGGCGGATCAGTCCCGTGTTCGTCGGGATCCTGGCCGTCACCGCGGTCACCGGGTGGGCCACCTGGTCCGGGTTCGCCGAGCAGCCCGGGGTCGCCGTGTTCCTGTTCGTGACGGCGGCCTGGATCGTCTCCCTCTGCCTGCACGAGTACGCGCACGCGCGCACCGCCCTGCACGGCGGGGACATCACGGTGGGCGCCAAGGGCTACCTGACGCTGAACCCGCTGAAGTACACGCACGCGCTGCTGAGCATCGTGCTCCCGGTGCTGTTCGTGATCATGGGCGGGATCGGTCTGCCGGGCGGCGCGGTCTTCATCGAGCGCAGCCGGATCCGGGGCCGCTGGCGGCACAGCCTCATCTCCGCCGCGGGTCCGCTGACGAACGTCCTGTTCGCCGCCGTCTGCACCGCCCCCTTCTGGCTCGACGCCCTGGACGGCGTCCCGCGCGACTTCCGTTTCGCGCTCGCCTTCCTCGCCCTGCTCCAGGTGACGGCCGCGATCCTGAACTTCCTGCCGGTGCCGGGCCTGGACGGCTACGGCGTGATCGAGCCCTGGCTGTCGTACAACGTCAAGCGCCAGGTGGAGCCGTTCGCCCCGTTCGGTCTGCTCTTCGTGTTCGCGCTGCTGTGGGTGCCGTCGATCAACAGCGCGTTCTTCGACGTGATCGACGCGCTGCTGCGCCACCTGGGCGTCGGAGACCTGGACCAGTACTGCGGGCAGCAGCTCTACCGCTTCTGGCAGGGGTCGAACGAGTTCTGCTCGATCAGCCAGTAGCGGCACGGCGGGGATCAGGCCGACATCGGGAACTCCTCGCCCAGTTCCCGGAACAGCGCCGTGTTGAGGGCGAAGGCCCGCTTGCACTCGGTCACGATGCGCTGCTTCTCCAGGTCGTCGGCGTTCACCGCGTCCAGCAGTTCGCGGTAGTCCCGCTTGAAGGCGGCCGGGTTGGCGATGTCCTCGAAGACGTAGAAGCGGACGCCGTCGCCCCTGCGCGCGAACCCCCAGGTCCGCTCGGCCCGGTCGCGGATGATCTGGCCGCCGGAGAGGTCGCCGAGGTAGCGGGTGTAGTGGTGGGCGACGTACCCGCCCGCCCAGCCCTCGGCGCACTCCCGGACCCGCGTCGCGTACTCCTCGGTCGCCGGCAGCGCCGTGCGCCCCGTCCGCCACCCGGCCCCGTGCAGGTGCGCCAGGTCACGCTCCAGCGCCGCCAGCCGGAACAGCTCGGGCCGCACGAACGGCCCCGCCACCGGGTCCGACGCCAGCCGCCCGGCCGCGCCCTCCAGCGCCTCGTACACGAACCACAGCTGCTCGGTGTAGCGGGCGTACGCCTCCACACCGAGCCGGCCGCCCAGCAGGTCGCTCATGAACGTCGAGGTCTCGGCCGCCACGTGCTGCTCGTGGGACGCGGTGCGGATGAGTGTCGAGAAGGAGTCCATGGGCCATATCCTCTAAGGTAAGGCTTACCTAAGTCAATGCTCTTGCCGACGCTTCGTCGGTAAAGTTACCGACACCTTGTCGGCAAAAGCGTACCGGAAAAAGGCCCGCCCTCCGAGGGGAGGACGGGCCGGGCGGCAGCGGGGGGGTTACGGCAGGGTCAGGATCTCCGCGCCGGTGTCGGTCACCACCAGCGTGTGCTCGAACTGCGCGGTCCGCCTGCGGTCCTTGGTGAGGACCGTCCAGCCGTCGTCCCACATGTCGTACTCGTACGTCCCGAGCGTGAGCATCGGCTCGATCGTGAAGGTCATCCCCGGGTGCATCACGGTCGTCGCCTGCGGGCTGTCGTAGTGCGGGATGATCAGCCCGGAGTGGAACGACGAGTTGATGCCGTGCCCGGTGAAGTCGCGGACGACTCCGTACCCGAAGCGCTTGGCGTACGACTCGATGACCCGGCCGATGATGTTGATCTGCCGGCCCGGCCGGACCGCCTTGATCGCCCGGTCGAGGGACTCCCGGGTCCGCTCCACAAGGAGCCGGCTCTCCTCGTCGACGTCCCCGACCAGGTAGGTGGCGTTGTTGTCGCCGTGCACCCCGCCGATGTACGCCGTCACGTCCAGGTTGACGATGTCCCCGTCCCGGAGCACCGTCGAGTCCGGAATGCCGTGGCAGATGACCTCGTTGACGCTGGTGCACAGGGACTTGGGGAAGCCGCGGTAGCCGAGGGTGGACGGGTAGGCCCCGTGGTCGCACATGTAGGCGTGCGCCACCTTGTCGAGTTCGTCCGTCGTCACACCGGGCGCGATGATCTTCGCGGCCTCCTCCATCGCCTGTGCGGCGATACGGCCGGCGATGCGCATCGCCTCGATGGTCTCCGGGGTCTGCACCTCCGGCCCGGTGTAGGGGGTCGGCGCGGGTTTGCCGACGTACTCGGGGCGGCGGATGTTTCCGGGTACCGAACGGGTGGGAGAGAGCTCCCCTGGTACGAGCAGCGACTGGCCAGACATGCCAGCGAGTCTAACCAGCGGGCATGGGGGAACATGTGGATGGCGAAAGGAGCCGGTCATGGCCCTGTTCAAGAAGCGGACCGTCGCGAAGGCGGGCGAGTGGTACTACTGCCTGCAGCACCAGAAGGTCGAGGAGGGCCCGGAGTGCCCCGCCAAGGACCGGTTCGGCCCTTACGCCACCCGTGAGGAGGCCGAGCACGCGATGGAGATCGCGCGGGAGCGCAACCTCCAGTGGGAGAACGATCCGCGCTGGCACGACACGCCGGCGGGGGACTCCTCGGACGAGGGCTGATTCGGGCGAGGGTCGATCAGGAAGGCCGGGTCGGCGCTGCCGCGGCGTCGGTCGCGGCTTCGGCGGCGCGCCGGGCGCGCAGCCGTACGGCGTGTTCGTCGGTCTGCGCGTCGTACGACATCAGGGCGGGCAGGCACAGGGCCAACAGGCCCACCGCGCCGGTGCAGAGCAGGCCGCCCGCGCCGACGGACGCCCGTACGCCCAGCCATCCGGCCATGCCGCCGGCCCGGACCTGGCCGAGGGTCGGGCCCACGGAGTACGACAGCAGTTCGATCCCGGCGAGGCGGCCGCGCAGCTCGTCGGGGATCGTCTGGTTCCACATCGCGGACCGGAAGATCCCGCTGACCATGTCGCAGCCACCGGCGACCGCCAGGAAGAGCAGCACCAGCCACACGTTCGCCACGGCACCGGCGGCGGCGATCGCCAGGCCCCACAGTGCGGCCGCCAGCACCACCATCCGCCCGTGCCGGCGCACCCGCGAGCTCCAGCCGCTGACCAGGCTCACGAGGAGCGACCCGGCCGGGATGGCGGCGTACATCAGCCCGAGCGACCACTCCGCGTCCAACTCGTCGGCCAGGAACGGGAGTACGGCGAGCGGCATCGCCAGGAACATCGCCGCGAGGTCGACGGCGTAGGTGCCGAGGAGCTCCTTGCGGTTCCAGGCGTAGCGGGCGCCCTCGGCGATGGCGCGCAGGGAGGGCCCGGCGGCTTCGTGGGACGCGGGCGACGGGGCGATGGGGAGGATGAGGACGACGGAGACGACGAAGGTGACGAGGTCGGCGCCGTACGCCCAGCCGAGGCCCGCGTACGCCACGACCAGGCCGGCGACGGCGGGGCCCGCGACGCCGCCGGCCGTCCAGCGGAAGGAGTTGAGGGCCGCCGCGGCCGGGAGGTCGTCGTGGGCGACGATCCGCGGCCAGAGGGAGTCGAGGGCGGGGCGCTGCACCGACACCAGCGCGGAGGAGAGCGCGGCGACGACGTAGAGCGGCCAGACGGCCGGGTGCGGCAGCAGGGCGTTGACCAGCAGCCCCGCGCTGAGCAGGCCTTGACCGGCCTCGGTCCGGACGATCAGCGCGCGCTTGTCGAGGGCGTCGGCGAGGGCGCCGCCGTAGAGGCCGAACAGGACGAGCGGGAGCAGCTCGACGGCACCGACGGCTCCCACGGCGGCCGCGGAACCGGTGAGGTCCTTGATCTGCACGGGGAGCGCGACGAACGTCAGGAAACTCCCGAAGTTGCTGACGAGCCCGGAGAACCACAGCCGCCGGAAGTCGACGGAGGCCTTCCAGGGGGCGAGGTCGGGGAGGAGGCGGCTCACGCCGACCCATGCTGAACGGCCGGCCCCGCTGCCTCAACCGCTTTTCGGCCCACCCACCCGACTCGGTTGGTGGAGAGGCGAGGTGAGGGGGCTCGGGCAGCCGCGTCCCGATCTGCGGCGTGCGAGGGGCCGGGCCCCCGGAGGGCGGCAGATCGATCGGGTGCGGGCGCGTGGTGGTTGCTCGCGCAGTTCCCCGCGCCCCTGACGCGGCGCTGCGGCAACGCGCCCTTCGTCTACCGGCAGGCGGGCACCTGGCACGACGT